>JANYBA010000346.1 GCA_025360985.1 Gammaproteobacteria bacterium
CGGGACTGATCGTGATCGACGAAGAACACGACGGCAGCTACAAGCAGCAGGACGGCGTCCGCTACCACGCCCGCGACCTGGCCCTGGTGCGCGCCAAGGCGCTGGCCGTGCCGATCATCCTGGGCAGCGCCACGCCGTCGCTGGAGTCGCTGCACAACGCCCTCGCCGGTCGCTACCAGCACGCGCGCCTGGGCAGCCGCGCCGGCTCGGCGCAACCACCGCGGGTGCGCGTGCTCGACGTGCGCAAGCGGGCGCTTGCGCACGGCTTGTCGAAGGACCTGCTCGACGCCGTCGGCCTCTGCCTGGCGCGCGGCGAACAAGCGCTGGTGTTCAAGAACCGGCGCGGCTACGCGCCGGTGCTGCTGTGCCACGACTGCGGCTGGAGTGCGCAATGCCAGCGCTGCGACAGTTCCATGACCGTGCACGGCGGCGGCCGCAGCCTGGTCTGCCACCACTGCGGCGCACGCCGGCGCCGGCCGCTGAGTTGCCCGGACTGCGCCTCGCTGGCGCTGCAGGCGCAAGGCTTCGGCACCGAGCGCCTGGAGGAAGCGCTGGCGACGCAGTTTCCCGATGCCGCCTTGATCCGCGTCGATCGCGAGACGACGCGCCATCGCGACGCCATCGAAAAACACATCGCCGCGTTGGGCGATCGCCCCGGCATCCTGGTTGGCACGCAGATGCTGGCCAAGGGCCACGACCTGCCGCGGCTGACCCTGGTCGGCGTGGTCGGCGTCGACGAAGGCCTGTTCTCGGCGGATTTTCGCGCCGGCGAAAAACTGGCGCAGCTGTTGATCCAGGTCGCCGGGCGCGCAGGGCGCGCGCAGTTGCCGGGCGAAGTGCTGCTGCAAACCCACCATCCGGACCACCCGCTGCTCAACACCCTGCTCGCCGGCGGCTATCCGGCGGTGGCGGCCTTGGCCTTTGCGGAACGCGAGGCGGCAGGATTCCCGCCCTACACGCACCTGGCCTTGTTGCGCGCCGAGGCGCCGCACGAATCCGACATGCAAGGATTCCTGCGCCAGGCGCGCGAACTTTTCGGCGACGTTCCCGACGTGGCGGCGACGGCGCCGATGCCGGCGCCGATGGCGCGACGCGCCGGTCGCGCCCGCGGCCAGTTGCTGCTCAGCGCGACCCAGCGACCCGCCTTGCAGGCTGCGCTGGCCGCCTGGGTGCCGCAGCTCCACGAGATCAAGGCCGCGCGGCAGCTGCGCTGGTCGCTCGACGTCGACCCGGTCGATCTGTATTGAAATCCGGGCGCCCTGTAGGCGCGCTCATGAGCGCTCCTACAAGAGGCGAGAACCTATAATCCGCGGATGGACGCCACGGCTCCGCAAATCATTATCGTCGGCGGCGGCTTCGCCGGCTTGTGGGCCACGCGCGCGCGGGCGGCAACAGCCGCGCAGGTGACCCTGGTCGATCGCAGCAACCACCATCTGTTCCAGCCCCTGCTTTACCAAGTCGCGACCGCGGGCCTGTCGGCGCCCGACATCGCCGCGCCGCTGCGCAATATCCTGCGCCGCCAAGGCAACGCCACCGTGCTGATGGCCGAGGTAGTGGCGATCGACAAGGCGTCGCGACAGGTGCGCCTGGCCGACGGCCACGCGCTCGACTACGACTTCCTGCTGGTGGCCAGCGGCGCGCACCACGCTTACTTCGGCCACGACGACTGGGCCGCGCACGCGCCCGGCCTGAAGACGCTCGACGATGCCTTCGCGATCCGGCGCAAGTTGTTGCTCGCTTTCGAGCGCGCCGAGCTCGAGGCCGATCCGCGGGCACGGCGCGCCTGGCTGAATTTCGTCATCGTCGGCGGCGGCCCGACCGGCGTGGAGTTGGCGGGAACGCTGGCCGAGATCGCCCGGCACACGCTCAAGCGCGAATTCCGCCGGATCGATCCGACCTCGGCGCGGGTGATCCTGGTCGAGGCCGGGCCACGCCTGCTGTCGACCTTTCCGGAAAATCTCTCCGACAATGCGCGGCGGCAGTTGCAGCGCCTCGGCGTCGAAGTGCGTAGCGGCGTGGCGGTGTCGCGCATCGACAGCGAAGGTGTCGTCCTCGGCGAGGAATTGCTGCCGGCGCGCACCGTGCTCTGGGCCGCCGGCGTGGCGGCCTCGCGGCTCGGCGCGGCCCTCGGCGTTCCGCTCGATCGCGCCGGACGGGTGCTCGTGCAACCGGACCTGAGCGTGCCGGGGCATCCGGAAATCTTCGTCGCTGGCGATCTCGCCGCGATCGTGCAGGACGGCAAGCCGGTACCGGGCGTCGCCCCCGCCGCCAAGCAGATGGGCACGCACGTCGCCCGGGCGATCCGCGCCCGGCTCGCCGGCAAGCCGGCCCCGGTCTTTCGCTATCGCGACTACGGCAATCTCGCCACCATTGGCCGCATGGCCGCGGTCGTGGACTTCGGCCGCCTGCAGATCACCGGCCTTTTCGCCTGGTGGTTCTGGCTGATCGCGCACGTGTTCTTCCTGATCGGATTCCGCAACCGCATCCTCGTGCTGGTCAACTGGGCGTGGTCGTATTGGACCTACCAGCGGCACGCGCGGATCGTGATCGGCGAGGAACCAGATGACCAATAAAAAACGGCCCCGCAGGGCCGTTTTTTTGCTCGCTCGGTTCGCCAGAGATCAGGCCGCGAACAACGCCTTCATCTTCTTGAGCGCGTTGGCTTCGAGCTGGCGGATGCGCTCGGCGGAGACGCCGTACTCGTCGGCCAGTTCCTGCAAGGTCGCCTTGGGCTCGCCGAGGAAACGCCGTTGCAGGATGTCGCGGGAACGGGCATCGAGGTCGGCCAGGCCCTCGCGCAGCAGTTCGAGCTGGTCTTCCTCGTGGCTGTCGCGCTCGTAGGCGGCGGCCGGATCGGCGTTGTGCGCGACCAGATAGGCCGACGGCGCCGGCGGCGCGTGGTCGTCGTCTTCGTCGGCCGGGGCGTCGAAACCGATGTCGCGACCGGACAGGCGCGATTCCATTTCCAGCACTTCCCGCTTGGACACCTTCAGGTCGCGCGCGACCGCGCTGACTTCGGCGTCGTTCATCCAGCCCAGGCGCTTCTTCGACTTGCGCAGGTTGAAGAACAACTTGCGCTGCGCCTTGGTGGTGGCGACCTTGACGATGCGCCAGTTCTTCAGGATGAACTCGTGCATCTCGGCGCGGATCCAATGCACCGCGAACGACACCAGGCGCACGCCCTGGGTCGGGTCGAAGCGCTTGACCGCCTTCATCAGGCCGATGTTGCCTTCCTGGATCAGGTCGCCCATGCCCAGGCCGTAACCCTGGTAGCCCCGGGCGACGTGGACCACGAAACGCAGGTGCGACATCACCAGGGCCTTCGCGGCCTCGAGGTCGTCCTCGTCGCGCAACCGGTGCGCCAAGGCCTGCTCTTCGGCGACCGTCAGGACCGGTACCCGGTTGGCGGCGGCGATGTAGGCGTCCAGCGAACCAAGCGCGCTCGGGATCGGCAGGTTGTTCGCGACCAGGGCATTCATCGTGGCAGTGGACATGGAATCGCTCATGGGATGGATTTTAGCACTCGGCCGATTCGACTGCTAAGGCAGCAGGGAGTTCCACTGTGTTCCCCTGCTGCAACAGTGCGCCGGACAGGTACCTGAATTGATTGGGGTGGGGGTGGACGGGGCCGGATTCAAGCCCGGCCGCCGGCCCGGACGGCGGCATATTGCCCCGATCTGGACGAGCGAGTAAGGTTTTTCGCTCGTGGGATGATCGGGAGCGTGACATGGCGCTGCGACTGGTAGCTGGCTTGTTCCTTGCCCTGTTGACGACGTCGGTCCCCGCCTCGGAGCCCGCCACCGCTCCGGCCGCACCGGCAACCGCAGCACCAGCCACGACGGCGCCCCGCGTCTCGGAAATCGCCGATGTCGAGCAGTACCTGCGGCACATCCGCGATGTCGTCGCGCTGGCGAACCAGGGCGAATACGGGAAACTGAAGCCGGCCGAACTCGAGAGCGTGGAAGACGCGCAGCGCGACATCGAGCTGGTGTTCGGCAATCGCAAGGGCGGCATCACGCTGACCGACGACGAGCAGGGCCGGTTGGCCAAGGCCCAGGAAACCATCAATGCCGTGCTGCACGACGGCGACAAGAGCCGCATCGTCTGCAGCAGCATCCAGGCCACTGGCGGCCCGCTCAGTAAAAGGGAATGCCTGAGCGTCGGCGCCCGCGAGGAACGCGTGCGCATCGCCCGGGAAAAGGTCCAGGCCATGCAGGGCAATTCGCGCTGAGCCCGGATGCTTCGGCCAAGGGACGAGTGTATGCTGCAAATCCGTCAATCCAGAGGCATGGCCATGTCGAGTCGAACGTTCACCGGAGTGTTCCTTTCCCTCTTCTTTTCGGCCTTTGCAACGATGGCCGCGGCGTCCGATCCGCCGGCGCCCGCCGAGCATGCCACCGGTCCCCAGGAAGTCCGTCGTATTGCCGTCATTCACGACATCCCCGCTTATCTCGACCGCCTGAACGACACGGTCAAGATGGCCAAGAAGGGCGAATACGGCCGCCTGAGCCGGCGCGACAAGGACCGCATCGAGGCGGCGCAGTCGCAGATCGTGGCCATCCTGCGCGACCGCACCGATGATTCCGGCATGACCGACGAACAGCGGCTGGGAATATTCAATTCCCAGGAATTGATCGCCGGGATCGTGCGCGAGGACGAAGACAATCGCATCGTCTGCACCCACGAACAAGCAACGGGCACCCGGCTGACCACGCAGGAATGCCTCACCGTGGGTCAGCGCAAGGTCCGCGCTGCCCATGCCCGCGAGGCGGTGCAGAACGCCCAGGACAAGAGCCTTCTGGGCGGTGTTGCCCAGTAGTATCGGCGCCATTCCCGACGAGTCCGATCCAAGCGTGCAGGCATCGGATCGACCTGAGCAGGAGACCCCGGCAAAACCGGGGTCTTTTGCTTTTCGGGCAGTTCGCGCCGGCCTAGGCCGCGCTCGCCGGCAGCGACCAGTCGATCGGCGCCAGGCCACGGCCCGCCAGCCAGCGGTTGGCGGCACCGAAATGCCCGCAACCCAGGAATCCCCGGTGCGCCGACAGCGGCGAAGGGTGCGGCGCACGAAGCAGGCAATGGCGCCGGCCGTCGATGATCCGACCCTTGGCCTGGGCATAGCTGCCCCAGAGCAGGAACACCAGGCCGTCGCGCTCGCGATCCAGGCATTCGACGACGTGGTCGGTGAAACCTTCCCAGCCCTTGCCCTGGTGCGAACCAGCGCGCCCGGCCTCGACGGTGAGCACGGCATTGAGCAGCAACACGCCTTGCTGCGCCCAAGGCAGCAGGTAACCGTTGCGCGGCCGCGCGATGCCGAGGTCGCGTTCGATCTCCTTGAAGATGTTCACGAGCGACGGGGGCACTTCGACGCCCGGCGGCACCGAAAAACACAGCCCGTGGGCCTGGCCCGCGCCGTGGTAGGGATCCTGGCCGAGGATGACGACCTTGACCTCGTCGAAGGGCGTGGCGTCGAGCGCGGCGAAGATCTGCGCGCCGGGCGGATAGATGCGCTTGCCGTGCGCTTTTTCGTCGCGCAGGAATTGCGCGAGCGCGCGCATGTCCGGGCGCAACAGGTATTCGCCGACGCGGGCCTTCCAGGACGGCTCGAGCCGGATCGCGTCCTCGCCCATGCCCGGGCCGTTCTTACTTGCGCGCCAGCTTGGCCCGCATCAGCCGCCCGACGCGAAGCTGGAACAGGAGCTTGGTGACCAGCAACCGTTCTTCGATCGGCTTTTGCACGAGGTCGTTGGCGCCGGCGCGCAGCAGGTCGGTCTGGTTGGCCGGGTTGGCGTCGCCGGTCATCACCAGCACCGGCAGCAAGCCCTTCGGGTACTTGAAGACGTTGCGGATGGAATTGACCAGATCCTTGCCGGTGAGTTCGCCCTTCAAGTAGACGTCGGTGAGCACCACGTCCGGCCCCGGGACGCGGCCCTGCGCCTTCATCGTTTCCAGGTGCGCGATCGCGTCTTCCACGCCGGTGGCATGGATCACCGATAGGCCGTGTTTTTCCAGCATCCGGCGCGTGGCGACCGCGACCACGCGGCTGTCCTCGACATACAGCACTTCACCGCCGGGCTCGGCTTCGGGCGCGACGTAGCCCTTGATGAAGGCGGCGAGCGCGCCGAAGCCCAAGGCCTTGTCGAAATAATCGGTGACGTCGTCGTTGAAGCTGCGGCTCTCCAGGCGTTCCTGGACGTCGCCGGAGACGACGATGATCGGGATATAGGCTTGCGGCGTGTGTTCGCGCAGGTGCCGCGCGAGGTCCAGCCCGTCCATGTCCGGCAGGCGCAGCGCCATGGTCACCAGGGCGAAGGCGCCGGTCATCAAGGCTGCCTTGGCTTCGGCGCCGGTCTCGCAACCGACGATCTGCAAATTGGGCAGCTGCTGGCGCAGCACGCCCTCGATCATCTTGCGCACGACCTTGGACCCGTCCACCACCATGATGCGGGGTTCCATCGCCTCGGAGAGCCTGAAACCGGTAGTGCTCATGCCTGACCTCAAAGATCCGTGGGCCGAGTCTGCCTCAGATGATGGCCGCTGGCGAGCCAAGCGCCGGCCCAACCCAGCACCGCGCCCGCCGCCAGAATCGCCAGGACGCCGGAAACGTCGGCCCCCTGCAAACGGAACGGACTGCCATAACTGCGCGTCAGCGCCGACAGCGCCGGCTGCACGGCCGCGACTGCCCCCGCCAGCAATATCGCGGCGGCGGCGCCGGCGGCCATGCCGTACCACAGGCCAAGGTAGATGAAGGGGCGGCGGATGAAGCCGTCGGTGGCGCCCAACTGCTGCATCACCGCGATTTCGTCGCGGCGCGAGCCGAATTCCAGCCGGATGGTATTGCCCACCACCAGCAGCACGCCCAGGCCGAGCAGGCTGCCGATCACCCAGAGCAGGCGTTGGCCGAGGTCGAGCCAGGCGCTCAGTCGTTGCCGCCAGACCGCATCGTGCTGGACCAACTCCACTTCGGGCATTTGCCGCAGGGCTTGCGCCAGCGCGGCGCCGTCGTCGCGCGGCTGGATCACCAGCACGGCCGGCAGCGGGTTGTCGTCGAGCAGCGACAGCGCGCTGGCCAGGTCGCTCATCCGACGGAATTCCGCCAGGCCTTCTTCGGGCGTCTTGAGCGTGACCGCAGCGACGTCCGCGCGTTGCGCCAATTCGTCGGCGAGGGCGCGGGCGCGTTCGGCCGGCAGCTCGAGCTTGAGGAAGGCGCTGACTTCGCGCGACTCGCGCACGCTGCCGGACAGGCGCTCGACGTTGGCCAGGGCCAGGGCCAAGCCGAGCGGCAGGGCGATCGCCACCGCCAGCACGCCGACCGTGAGCAGGCTGGCGATCGGCCGCTCCAACAAGCGACCGAGGCTGGAAACCAGGGAATAGACATGCTGGCCGCGCCAGGCGCGCAGGCGCCGCAGAATTCCGCCTTCGAGCCCGCGCGGGTTCGTCGGCGCGTTCATGCCGCCAGTTCCTCCGGCGCAATGTCGTCGGTCAGGCGGCCGTGGTCGAGCACCAGCACGCGCCGGCGCATCTTCCGGACCAGGGGCAGGTCGTGGCTGGCAATCAACACCGCCGTGCCCTGCGCCTGGAGCGCGGCGAACAATTCCATGATCTCGGCCGCGAGGGTCGGATCGAGGTTGCCGGTCGGTTCATCGGCAAGCAGGATGCGTGGCTGCGCGACCATGGCGCGGGCGATGCCGACGCGCTGCTGCTCGCCGGTGGACAGGTCGCGTGGCCGCGAGCGTTCGCGCGCCGACAGGCCGACCTTGTCGAGCATCACCCGCACGCGCTTGCCAATCTCGGACGCGGGCAGGCCGGCGATCAGCAGCGGCAGCGCAACGTTGTCGAAGACGCTGCGTTCTTCGAGCAGGCGATGGTCCTGGTGGACCACGCCGACCCGGCGCC
>JANYBA010000384.1 GCA_025360985.1 Gammaproteobacteria bacterium
TTTTTAAAGACATTAAGAGTTATGTTGATGATTTATGATCCTTCCGGTGAACAGACCTTTCAGCAGAAGCTCAAGTCGGATGCGGGGTCATAGGCCATCGCCTGGAGCTTCTGGGGTCATCAGGGTTCACCCAGACATTCAGCTCAACCGAGCTGCGGCCTATGATTTGCTCGCGGGAGAATCCGAATGCCTGGATGCCGGAATCGTTGACCTCGACGAATTCGCCGCCGGGGTAGCCCAGCAGGGCGATAATCGAGGGGCTCTGGTCGAACACCCGGCGGAACTTTTCCTCGTTGTCGCGCAGTTGCTCCTCGGCCCGTTTGCGTTCAACCGCGACGGCGATCTGGCCCGACACGAACTGCAAAAGTTCGAGGTGCTTCTGGTCGTAGCTGACATCGCCCGTATAGCTTTGCACCGCCAGAATGCCGATCGCCTTGCCACTCACCAAGAGCGGCACGCCGAGCCAGTCGATACTGTCGGTGCCAATCAGGCGCAGGCCGTCGGGAAGCGAGCCATCCTGGCTCGCTTGCGGCGTCAGCAAAAGCGGCTCGGCATGCCGGATTACCCAGTTGGTCAAGCCGCCGCCGTCGCTGTGCCGGCGTGGCTCCGGCCTTGGATCGACTTCGTCTACCCAATAGGGAAAGCTGATTTCGTCGTTGTCGGCGTCCAACAAGGCGATGTAGAAATTCCGCGCCGGCATGAGCTCGCCGATGATTTCGTGAATGCGTCGATACAGGTCATCAAGATTGCTGCTCTCGTGGCTGGCGTTGGAGATGGCGAACAAGGCTGACTGGAGTCGTTCGGACTGCTTGCGTTCGGTGACGTCCTGAAAGGCGCCGGTCAACCTGACAGTACGGCCATCTTCCAACGTTGGCGAACAGATCGTGTGGACCCAGATCTCCCGGCCTTTGGCAGTACGCAGCTTGACCTCGGTCTCGAAAGGCTGGCCGCTGATCACCGTCCCGCGGATAAGGGTGCGGATTGTCGGGTCGTCGGCGGAATCGAAAAACCGCCCGATATCGGCCACGCGCGGCACATATTCATCTCGCGTCGTTTCGAACAGGCGGTAGGTTTCGTCGGTCCAATAGATGAAATCGCTGGCCAGGTCCCATTCCCAACCACCGACCCGCGAAGTTGCCTGGACGGTCCTGAACAAGGTGTTGCTGCGTTGCAGGGATTGTTCCGCACGCACGCGTTCGGACACGTCCCGAAAGCTCCAGACCCGGCCGGAAGGCTCGCTATCGAGGATCTGCGGTCGCGAGTAGCGTTCGTACACCCGCCCGTCCTTGAAGCGGAGCAGGTCGAAGCTCTCGGCGAGCACGTCCTGCATCAATTGCTCGACCTTGGCGACGAACGCCCCCGGATCGGCCAACTGGTCGAGCACGAAAGCGAGCGCCTGCTCGTCGCTGCGGGTATCGAGGACGGCTTGCGGAATTCGCCACATCTCGATGAAGCGCCGGTTGAACTGGATGATGGCGCCATCGAGCCCGACCACGAGGATTCCATCCGCGGTCGATTCGAGGGTCGAATTGAGGTTCGCCAGCGCAGACTTGAGCTGCCCTTCCTGGTACTTGCGCTCGCTGACGTCGGTGAAGCCGACGACGACGCCGGCCGGCTCGCCGGCATCGTTCTCGAACGGCGCCGTATTGACGTTGATCCAGACCAGGCTGCCGTCGGCCCGGTGGACGCCCATTACGACGTTGTGGACAGGCAATCCGGTTTTCAGCGAGATCAGCGCCGGGTGCGTTTCGCCGGGGAAATCGCTGCCATCCTCGTGGACCGCTCGCCAACGCGGGTCGTACGAAGTCCGCCCGTCGATTTCGTCCCCGGACCGGCCCAGGATGCGCTCGGCCGCGAGGTTGTGGGCGACGATGCGGCCGTCACGGTCCTGGACGACGACGCCCTCGTGCAGGGCATCGAACACGCGCGCCAGCTGCTCGCGCGTCTCCCGCAGGGCCCTGTGCGCCCCCGTGTTGGATAAGGAGGCCGACGGCGGTCGATGCTCGATCGTCATGCGGGAATCTCGACTGCCCTTGTGCGCACGGGGGATGCCCGGCAACTCTACCTTGCAAACGACCGCACTGCGAATGTGCCGAAAGGCCGATGGAGTCAGCTGAGCTTGCTGGTCCGCAAGGCGCTCACCGCCCTCGGTGGCGAAAACGAATCGGACCTCGCCTCGCCCCAGAACACCTTGAACGCCGGGATGGTCTCCACCCCGCCGGCAAGAAGTTCGCCCGGCTTCAGGAACCGATGCAGCGTCGCCAGCGAGCGCACTTCCGTCGACGAGACCCGTCGGATCACGTGTTCGGGGCCGATCTCGGCCGGGTGCTGCAGGCCGGCCGCAGCGATCAGTTCCCTGAGCGCCTTCAGGGTGTTCGCGTGGAAGTTGGCGACGCGCGCCGCCTTGTCGACCGGATCGAGGGCCCGCTGGCGGAACGCATCCTGCGTGGTGACGCCGGTCGGGCAACGGTCGGTATGGCAGCTCTGCGACTGGATGCAACCAAGCGCAAACATGTAGCCGCGGGCGGCGTTGCACCAGTCGGCGCCGAGCGCCATGGTCCGGACGATGTCGAAGGCGGTGATCACCTTGCCGGCGGCGCCGATGCGGATCTGCCCACGCAGGTCGAGGCCGACCAGGGTGTTGTGCACCAGCAGCAAGGCCTCGCGCAGGGGCGCGCCGACGTGGTTCGTGAATTCGAGCGGCGCCGCGCCAGTCCCGCCTTCGCCACCGTCGACGACGATGAAATCCGGGAGGATGCCGGATTCGTGCATGGCCTTGGCGATGCCGAACCATTCCCAGGGATGACCGATCGCCAGCTTGAATCCGGTCGGCTTGCCGCCGGACAGGTCGCGCAGGTGCTGCACGAATTGCAGCAGCCCCAGTGGCGTTTCGAAGGCGGAATGGCGGGCCGGGGATACGCAGTCCACGCCTTGCGGCACGCCGCGGGCAGCGGCGATTTCCTTCGATACCTTGGCGCCGGGCAGCACGCCGCCGTGGCCGGGTTTTGCGCCCTGGGAAAGCTTCACCTCAATCATTTTCACCTGCGGCGTGCGGGCATTCTCGACGAAGCGCTCCTCGTCGAACCGTCCCTGCGCGTCGCGGCAACCGAAATATCCGGAGCCGATCTCCCAGACCAGGTCACCGCCATTTTCGTGGTGGTAGCGGGAAATCGAACCCTCGCCGGTATCGTGGTAGAAGCCGCCGCGGCGCGCGCCTTCGTTCAAGGCCCGGATCGCGTTGGCGGAAAGCGCCCCGAAACTCATCGCCGAGATATTGAACACGCTGGCCGAATACGGCTGGGCCCTGCCCGCCCCGATCTCGAGGCGGAAGTCATGGCTGGGTGGATTGGTCGGCGCCAGCGAATGGTTCATCCATTCGTAGTCGTCCTGGTAGACGTCGAGCTGGGTGCCGAACGGGCGTTTGTCGAGGGCGTTCTTGCTGCGCTGGTAGACGATGGCGCGCTGTTCGCGCGAGAACGGCCGCTCGTCGTTGTCGGCATCGATGAAGTACTGGCGGATCTCCGGGCCGATCGACTCGAGCAGGTAGCGAAAATGCGCGATCACCGGGTAATTGCGCCGGACCGCATGGCGCGATTGCAGCAGGTCCCACACTCCGACCATGCTCAACGCGGAAAAGATCGTTCCGGACCATTGCCAGGCCGGAGCGTGCCGCCACATGACGATCGACATCGCTGCCAGCGCGACGCAAAAAGCGAATGCCCAGTACCGGGACGGCAGCATGTCAGTACTCCTTGACGCGGCAGACCATGGGATAACATAACGCATGCATTTTGTCGTCGGCCACCCGCGCTCCGGAACCCAGTTGTTGACCGACCTGCTCAATGCCGGCGGCGGGCGGATCGCCGCGCACGAGGCCCTGGTCGAAGCCTCGCCCGGGCAATCGCTGATCGCCGTTGCCACCGACTACTACGAGGGCCGGATCGGCGCCGCTGCCGTCAGGGCTGTGCTCGCCAATTCCGTGCTGCCGGCGGCGATCGCCATCGATGCGAGCTGGAAGAACACATGGATACTGCCGGTGCTGCTCGAATTGCACCCGGACGCGCGTGTGCTGCACCTGGCGCGCGACCCGCGGCACAATGTCGTCGCCTGCCACAACCTCGGTTACTACAGCGCTATCGGATTCAACCCGGAGTACCCGATCTATTCGCGATGGCTGCAGGCGATGCCGGTCGTCGCCAGGACGGGATGGCAGGCACTTTCGGTTTTCGAACGCAATTGCGCCTTCTGGGTCGAGAGCCATCGCCTCGCCCTGGCAGCGGGCGCCGGCCTGGACGCGCGCTACCTGCAGGTGAGGATGGAAGACCTTCACGATTCGGAGGCCATCGCCACGATCTTTGCGCTGTTCGATTTGGCGGTTCCGGCTGCGGATGCGATCGAACGGGCGTTCGCCAAGCCGGCCAATCCACAGGCCAAGGTCAAGGCCTACGTGGACTCGCAGTTCCCGGACATCCATCTCCCGGCCTTCAACGACTGCCCTTCGCAACTTCAAGAGGCGCTGCTGCGGATTTGCGGGCCGATGGCCACCGAACTGGGTTATCGCCTGCCCTGAATGGTGCCCGGGGTGGGGGTCGAACCCACATGGCCCAACGGAAGGTACAGAGTGAGAGCTTGTTCGGCGGTCTCGCGGAAGCCGTGCAGCCGGTAGAAAGCAGCGGCGCGCGCGCCCAGCGCATCGACCACCAGTAGGCGCACGCCCAGTTCACCTCGCAGTGCCAAGCAGCGTTTCACGGCATCCTGCAACAGCGATTCGCCGAGGCCCTGTCCCTGCTCATGCCGAGCGACCACCAGCCGCGCCAGTCGCGCAGCGGGCACTGGGTAGCGCGGCAGGCGGTGCTGGTCGATAGGTTGCAACGCGTGCAGATGCAGTTGGGCCGCCGCCAGGGTGTAGTAGCCAAGGATGCGCGAAGGCGCGTCGTCCTCGAACAGCACATGGGTGGTGGCGATGCCGTTGCGCTGATGCTGCGCGGCCAGATCGTGCAAATAGTGATTGAGCGATGGTTCGCCGCAGTCGAAGCCGACGCGGTCGTGGCGACGGCCTTCCAGCCGTTCGACGAACAGCACGATTCAGCGCCGCGCCAGTCCGCGTTCCATCGCCTTTTTCAGGCGGGCGTTGGGTTTGAATGGCCGGTCCAGCGCCTTCAAAAAACGCCGCGACTCCTCGGCCGACAGAGTGACCGTGAGTTCGGTGGCCATGACGCTTTCGGCTGCGCGCAGCACGGCGTCGCGCACGAAGGCTGACAGCGGCACGCCGCGCAGGTCTGCCGCGCGGGCGATGCGGGCCTTGTCGGTCGGGTTCAGGCG
>JANYBA010000396.1 GCA_025360985.1 Gammaproteobacteria bacterium
CGCGCGAACGGCCCGGCGGCGCGGACCCCTGCCACTGCCGGCCGGGGCGCTGCGTATAATGCCCGCGACCCAACGACAGGACCGCGCCCATGTTTTCCCTCCAGACCATCTTCGGCAAGGGCGACAAGTTCTACAGCCTGCTCGAGGCGAGCGCAGCGGCCGCCCGCGAGAGCACCCGGGCCCTGGGCGAACTGCTGGCTACCCCGCCGGCGCAGCGTTCGCTGGAAAAATTCAAGCTGGCGCGCCAGCGCGAGAAGAACCTGGCCGCGCAGATCAGCCAGGAACTGGTCAACACTTTCGTGACCGCCCTGGAGCGCGAGGACATCGATGCCTTGTCCAGCGCGCTCTACAAGATCCCCAAGATCGTCGAGAAATTCGCCGAGCGCTACATGATCGCCGCCGAACGCCTGGGCGAGGTCGACTTTGCCTCGCGCGCCGCCATGCTCGAGCGCGCCTGCGAAGTCATCGAGGAAATGGTCGGCCTGCTGCGCAAGGGCATGAACATCGACACCAGCAAGGCGCTCAACGACCGCATGCAGGCGATCGAGGCCGAAGCCGACCGGCTGATCCTGGAACTCTACAAGGATACCTACGCGCGCGAGCACGATCCGATGCGCTACCTGATCCTCAAGGACCTGTTCGAACTGCTGGAGAAGGCCATCGACCGCTGCCGCGACGCCGGTAACGTGGTGCACCAGGTCGTGCTGAAGAATTCCTGAGGAGCCGGCCGTGCTGACCATGCTCCTGCTCGTCATCGCGACGGCCCTGGTGTTCGAATTCATCAACGGCTTCCACGACACCGCCAACTCGATCGCCACCGTGGTCGCCACCAAGGTGCTGACGCCGATGCAGGCGGTCGGCCTGGCGGCGGCGGCCAACCTGGTCGGCGCCTTCTACGGCACCGCCGTCGCCAAGACGATTTCCTCCGGCCTGATCAACACCGATGTCGTGCACGTGAGTTCGCAGGTGCTGATCTGCGCGCTGGCCGGCGGCATCGTCTGGAACCTGTTCACCTGGTGGCGTGGACTGCCTTCCTCCTCCAGCCACGCCCTGATCGGCGGCCTGTGCGGCGCCGCGGTCGCCGCGGCCGACAACGACTGGCACGCGCTGATCTGGTCCAAGGCCGGCGAGAACTGGACCAAGAACGGCGGCCTGTTCTGGAAGGTCGTGGTGCCGATGGTCAGCTCGCCCGTGGCTGGATTCATGCTCGGTGTCTTGATCATGGGCCTGCTGATGGCGTTGATCAGCACGATGAACGGCAGCGGTGGCTGGCTGGCGCGTGTGTCGCGGCCGCGCTGGGTGAACGCCGTGTTCGGCAAGGCGCAAATCTTCAGCGCTGGCTACATGGGTTTCGCCCACGGCACCAACGATGCGCAGAAGACCATGGGCATCATCGCCCTGGCGATCTTCGGAGCGCAGGCCTCGGGCACGCTCGACCATTTGCCGGCTTGGCTGGATTTCCTGCACCCGGATGGCGGCGAGAAGGACATCGACGCCTGGATCGTGTTCAGCTGCGCCCTGGTGATGGCGGCAGGCACGGCCGTCGGTGGCTGGCGCATCATCAAAACCCTGGGTCACAAGATGATCAAGCTGCACCCGATCAACGGCTTCGCGGCGGAAACCAGTTCGGCGACGATACTGTTCACCGCCGCGCATTTCGGCATGCCGGTCTCGACCACGCACAGCATCTCGACCGCGATCATGGGCGTGGGCTTCGCCAAGAATCCGCACGCGCTCAAGTGGACGGTGATCGAGCGGATCATCTGGGCCTGGCTGCTGACGATTCCGGCCGCGGGCGGCATCAGCTGGGCGCTGGTGCGCTTGCTCCGCAATTACGGCTGGGCCTGATCTTGCGGGACGCTTTTGTGGGAGGGGCTTTAGCCCCGACTTAGCGCCGCCAAAGACGTCGGGGCTGAAGCCCCTCCCACATTCGCCGGCTACAGCAAGTCGCCGCCGGCGGAAAGCATGCGCTCAAGATTGTCGCCGAGGCCGCCGATCTCCAGGATCATCCGGTCGATCTCGGCTGGCGTCAGGGCGTCGTAGGGGCGGTTTTCGCACAACTGCAGGTAGGGCACCGAATCGAGCTCGCCGATCGCCAGGTAGCCGACCCGGCGGTGCCAATTGAAAGCGAGCATGCGCCGGGCATCGATCCCGGTCACCGGCGCAACCGCGGTGCTCACGCGCAGGTATTTGCGGCCGTCCTCGCCGTCGAGTTCCGACAGGAAGATGCTCTGGTGGCGTCGGCCCTGCGCCAGCGACAGCTCCACGCAGACCAGATAGGGATCGCGCGCGGTGATCTTGTACTTGCCCTGGACGTGGCTGCTGATTTTTTCGAAATTCTGCATGGGGTAGCCTGCTTCCTGAGCGCGTATTCTAGCCCCGCATGCCCGGAAAGTCTGCCGCCGACAGGATCCTCGCCGCCATCCGCGCCGTGCCGCGCGGCCAGGTTGCCGGCTATGGCGAGATCGCACGCCGCGCCGGGCTGCCCGGTCGGGCGCGACTGGTCGCCAAACTGGTGTCGGAGAACGACGACCCCAAGCTGCCCTGGCACCGCGTCCTGCGTTCGGACGGGCGCATCGCCATTCCCGTCGATTCGCCCAGTCATGCCGAACAGGTACAACGGCTGCGCGCCGAGGGCGTGGTGGTCGAGAACGGCCGCGTGCGCGGGCAGCGCGCGGCGGCGAGCCTGGATGAGGTGTTGTGGGCGCCGCCTCGTCGCTGACGCGGTGCGAGCGGCTATCATGCGGCATCACCAGCCACGAGTTCGTCGATGAATCGGATACCTCCCGTCACGCAGGCCCTGTTGATGGCCATGGCGATCCTGTTCCTGTTGCAGACTTTCATCGGCAACGAGACCTTCGCGCAACTGATGCTCTGGCCCTGGGGTGATTTCCCGGTCGGCACCGACGCCGACGGCTTGCCGACGACGATCGGGTTCATGCCTTGGCAATTGGTCACTTATGCATTCCTGCACGGCAGCATGGGGCACTTGTTCTTCAATGCCCTCGCCTTGTTCCAGTTCGGTGGCCGGCTCGAGGACGTGTGGGGGCCGAAGCGCTATGCGCTGTTCTTCTTCACTTGCGTCGTCGGCGCGGGCCTTTGCCAATTGGGCGTCAGCTCGTGGCTGTACGACCCGAACGTCGGCCCGATTCCCACCATCGGTGCCTCCGGCGGGATTTATGGCCTGCTGCTTGCCTACGGCATGTTGTTCCCGCGGGAGCGCGTGATGCTGCTGATTCCACCGATACCGATGTCAGCGCGCACGCTTGTCATCGTATTTGGCGTCATCGAACTGGTGCTCGGTGTTACCGGCACCGCCTCCGGCATCGCCCACTTCGCCCACCTCGGCGGCATGTTGTTCGGCTGGCTGCTGCTGCGTTACTGGCGCGGCCAACCGCCATTCTCGCGCAAGAAACCGCCGCCGCCGAAGTTCCGCATCGTCAGCTAGCGGCGCAGCGACAGGAAATCCGGGTTGGCGACCAGACGCAACGCGTCCATTCGCGGCCGCGCGTTGCCGATCGCTACCAGCAATTGCGCGCGCTCATTGCGCAGGGCCGCGATCTCTTCCGGACGCACCGCCGGGTTGACCCGGGCCAGTGCTTCCAGTCGCGAGATCGCTGCGTCGAGCGCGGCGCCGGCCCTGGCGGCGGCTTCGGCCGCGTATTCGGCGCAGCGCAGCTCGCCTTGCTCGTGCGCCTTCGCCAGCATTGGCGGAATCAGGGCTGCCAACAATTTTCGTTGCGGCGCGAGGTCGAACTGGCGGTCGCCGGCGCGCAGGCGTGCACGTTAGCTCGGGGCGAATTCCGGTCGCGGCTGCAGCCGGCTGTCGATCGCCACCGTCAACGGCATCGCCGGCAGGAATCGTTCCAGGTTCAGCGCCGGCGGGGCGATGGCTTCGAGCACGAACACCGCTTCGAGCACGGCGCTGCGCGGCGGCAACGCATCGTCGGTCAGGAACGCCGCGTTGCCATCCTCGCTCGACAACAGCATTTCCTGCGCCGAGCGCAGCATCGGGTGGTCGGCGCGAAGGTACAGAAGGTCGTCGCGCGCCAGCGCGGTGGCGCGATCGAAGGTGGCCGAACGCGGTCCGGCCTTGAGTTCCTCGAAGCCCTCGATGCTCTGGTGTTCGGGGTCGAGCAGCCACACAGACGCGCCGATCGGCTCGGAATGCACGCCGAAGGATTCGAGCAGTCGCAAGGCGTAATCGTCGTGGGCCTGGGCAGCATCGTCCTCGCGCAGCAGCGTCGCCAGATCGGTCGCGTTGCCATCGCCATGGACGCGCTGGTGCACGCGTTCGAGCAGCCAGTCACGACCGCGAGCGATGTCGTCGGCGAGCGCGGCGTGGCTGCGCTGGCTGCGCTCGACCAGGGCCGCCATGGCCGGTTCGCGGGCATCGCGGTCGAGTTCGACCACTTGCAGTAACTCGCCACCGAACTGCCGCAGCAGGCCGCGGCCGTCGGCCACGACCTGGTCGAACGCGCCCAGGCCTTCGTCCATCCAGCGCTGCAGAACTTCCTGGGCGCTGCCGGCGATCGCGGCGGCGTGCAGGTGCACGTCGCCCGGCTGGCCGATGCGGTCGAGCCGGCCGATGCGTTGTTCGAGCATGTCCGGGTGGAAGGGCAGGTCCCACAGGATCAAATGCTGGGCGAACTGGAAATTGCGGCCCTCGGCGCCGATTTCCGAGGCGATCAACAGGCGCGCGCCGTCCGGATCGGCGAAGAACGCGGCGTTGCGATCGCGCTGCAGCAGGTTCATGTCTTCGTGGAAGCGGGCGATGGTGAGGCTGTGGTGGCTGCGCAGGCGCAGCACTTCCTCCAGCGCCTGCACCTTGGCGCGGGTGCGGCAGAGCAGCAGCGCCTTGGCCGGCGCGATCGCTTCGAGCGTGGCGACCAGCCAGTCGGTGCGCGGGTCCTCGCGGTAATCGTGGGCCGGTTCGTCGCGGGCGTCGCCGAGGTCGTGCTCGAATTCGGCGCGCAGCCGCGCCAGCAGCAATTCGTCGTTGGACTCGGCCAGCGTCTGCAGATGCGGCACGCGCAGCGGGAAGCCGCCGACCACCGCGCGCCGGTGCCGGATCATCACCCGTCCCGTGCCGTGGCGGTCGATCAGGTCGGCGAGCAGGGAGTCGCGCGCCTCGGCATCGCCGGCGGCGACCCGACCGAGCCGCGCGGCGAGGGCATCGGCAGCGGCGGGAAACAGCGGCGCCAGCGTTTCCATGTCGCCCGTGGTCAAGGTGTCGCCGGCATCGAGTCGTTCGGCCAGAGCCGACACCGCCAGGTAGCCGTGCTGCTCGGCGCGAAAAGCGTCCAGGTCGGCGTGGCGCGCGGGATCAAGCAGGCGCAGGCGCGCGAAGTGCCCGCCCTGTCCAAGTTGTTCGGGCGTTGCCGACAACAGCAGCAGCCCCGGCGTTTGCCGCGACAGCGACTCGACCAGATCGTAGGCGGGACTGCTGGATTCCGGCGTCCAGGCGAGGTGGTGGGCCTCGTCCACCAGCAGCATGTCCCAGCTCGCGGCAAGCGCCTGGTCGGCGCGCTTGCCGTGGCTGGCCAGCCAGTCGACCGAGGCGATGATGCACTGCTCGTCTTCGAAGGGATTGCGCGATTCGACGCTGCCGGCCAACTCGAGCGACTCGCAGCGTTCCTCGTCGTAGATCGCGAAAGCAAGATTGAATCGACGCAGCAATTCCACGAACCATTGGTGCACGAGGCTGTCGGGCACCAGGATCAGCACGCGCGCGGCGCGGCCACTGGCCAAGGCTTGCGCGACCGCGAGGCAGGCTTCGATGGTCTTGCCCAGGCCGACCTCGTCGGCGAGCAGCAGGCGCGGGGGCCGGCGCTCGGAGGCGATCTCGGCCACGCGCAATTGATGCGGTATCAGGTCGATGCGCGCGCCCAGCACGCCCCAGCCAGGGTGACTACGCGCCGCTGCGCGGCGCTCGAGGGTCTCATGGCGCAATTCGAATCGGTCGTTGCGATCGACGCGCCCGCCCAACAGGCGCGCGTCGGCTTGCGAGACCGGTTGTTCGGCATCGAGTTCGCCCTCGCCATGCACGCAGCCCGGGCACTGGTAGCGGATCAGGCCATCGGTTTCCTCGATCCGCTCGACCACCTTGCCGCTACCGCCGACCTGGATGCGGTCGCCCGGACGAAAGGCGGCGCGCAGTAAGGGCGCGCTGCCGATCGCGTACAGCCGCACGGTGTCCGAGCCTGCGAAAACCAACTGCACCTGCCGGCCCTGCACGCGCAGCACCGTGCCCAGGCCGAGTTCCGGTTCGGCGCTGCTGAACCAGCGCTGCCCTGGCAGGAAATCCGCCATGTCAGCGCCAGATCGACGTCCGGTCCGCGCCGTCGTGGGCCATCGGCTGGTCCTTCTTGCAGGCGAACGTCTTGGCGAACGCCGGCAAATTGGCGAGCGGGCCATTCACGCGCCAGCGCGACGGCGCGAACAGCGAAGTCGCCGCCGCCGCTGCCTGCGCGGCATCCGTGTCCTGCCGCGCCCAGAGCGCGGCCCAGGCGGCGAAAAACACCGGATCGCCGCTGTTGTCCGCCGCGGCGTGGCTGCGATAGGCATCCCATGCCAGCTCCAGGCCGGACAGGTCGGCGGTGTTCATGCGCTGCGTGCGCATGCCATCGACCCTGGTCACGGCCGAAGCCGGATAGGCAGCGAATTGTCCGAGCAGGCCCAACTGGCGCTTGCCGAATCCGATGCCGTCGTTGCCGGTGAAATCGGCGAAGCCCAGGCTCATCTGTTGCCCGACGAGGGCGCCGAGCGCGCCGAAATCGGCGGCCTGCGAACCATTGCCGAATACCGGCGGCTGCAGCGCCGCGGCGGTCACGATCAGGCGATTGTCCGCTGCCTGATAGCCGATCACCGGGCGCGTCTGGTCCACCGGCCAGGGCCAATTCGGCGTGGCCAGGCGCGCCAGCGCGCGCGCGCGATTCCAGCGCCGGATCGCCAGCACGTTGCCGGCAAGATCGTCCCGGTCCGTCGTCAATCCCTCCAGCGTGACGGGCACGAACGGCTTGCCGATCGCGAGGCGCATGGCGCCGAGCTTGCTGATCGCCGCCGCCTTGCCGTCCGCGGACATCCAGGCGGCGTTATTGATTGCCCGCGCCATCGCAGCGCGCACCGCTTCGCCAATGGCTTGCGCTTCTTGCTGGCGATCGCTGCCGACATAGGATTCGGCGTAGGCGACGTCGAGCAGGTCGGCACCTTCGTCGCGGATCCAGTTCGAAAGCCGTTCCGCCACGGTCGCGGCCGGCGCGCGCCCGAGGACGGAAAGGTAGGCGCGGCGCGGATCTTCGGGAAGCGCATCGGCGAGCGCGGCCATCACCCGCACGCGCAGGTAGGCCTGCCATTGCGTGATGACCGGCTTGGCCAGCATTTTGTCCACCGCCTTGAAATAGTCGGGCTGAAGGACGATGACTTCGTCAGGAGCGATAGCCAGGGCTTTCAGGGCGTCGGGCAGCAGCAGCGTCGGCCAGGACTTGGCAACCGCGGGCACGGCCATCACTTTTTCGCCCGGCGTCGCCATCGCTCCGGCCAGCGTAGATTCCAGCGCCAGCGCGGCGTCGGCTTGCGGACCGACCTTGGCCGAAGGCAGGCCGGCGGCGGTCAGCATCGCGACCAGGGATTGCCGGTACTGCGCGGCGAGCGCCTTGAGCGCCGGTTCGTTGCGACCGTAGTATTCGCGCCCCGGAAGTCCCAGCGCGGCGGGACGAAAGGTGCCGTGCGGTTGCCCGGTATTGACGTCGCGCAGGACATCAAAGTCGTAGATCGCCGGAATGCCCGCCGCCTGGAGCGCGACCAGGATCGTGGCGATGTCCTTTGCCTGCTTGATGGCGGTGATCTTCGCCAGGAATGGCTTGGCCGAGTTGTTCGCGGCTTGCGTCATCAGGGCCAGGTCACGGCTGCTGGCGACCACGTCGGCCAGCACCTGCGTGGCCGGACCCTTGCCATTGGCCTCGCCACGCGCCAGCAATTCACGGGTCTGGCGGTCGGCGGTGGCATTGAGCTCGAGCCAGCGGCTGGCGCTGCCGCCATTGGCCGGCAGGGGATGGGCCAGCAGCCAATCGCGGTTGCTCACTTCGTAGAAATCGGTGCAGGCGGTCGGGGCGACCGGACCCGGTGGCGGTTTTTTCTTGGCCAGGGCCTGGCCTGTCGTGGTAACCAGCAAGGCGACGGCGAAGATCATGCGGAAAGGTCGGGACATCTTCGAATCCTGGATGGCTTGCCCCGGATTCTAACCCCCGCGATGCCGGTCGCGGCCGCGGTCGCGCGTCATCCAGGCGCAGTAAAAGCAAAAGGCCCGGTTTCCCGGGCCGTCTGCATGGATTTCCGAAGCAATTACCAGATCTGAACCTTGTCGTCGCCGCTGCGCACCATCGGGTCGCCGGCCTTGCACGAGAAAGCGGCGGCGAAAGCGCCCATGTTGGAAGGGGCGCCGTTCGCGCGGAAATGCACCGGCGCGTGCGGATCGGTGTTCAGGCGCAGCTTGAGTTCGTCGGGCGTGAAGTTGCGGCGCCAGACGCTGGCGAAGTTCAGGAAGAAGCGCTGGTTCTGGGTGAAGCCGTCGATCTTGCCGACGTGCTTGTCGGCGAGCGCGCGCTGCAGGGCGTCGTAGGCGATATTGATGCCGCCGAGGTCGCCGATGTTCTCGCCCAGGGTCAACGCGCCCTTGACGTGGAGGTCGTCGATCGCGATGTAGTCGTCGAACTGCTTGACCAGGCGCGCGGTGCGTTCATTGAAGGCCTTGCGATCCGATTCCGTCCACCAGTCATTGTTGTTGCCATGGGCATCGAACTTGCTGCCCTGGTCGTCGTAGCCGTGCATGATCTCGTGGCCGATGACGGCGCCGATGCCGCCGTAGTTGATCGCCGGATCGGCCTTGGGATCGAAGAACGGCGGCTGCAGGATCGCCGCCGGGAAAACGATCTCGTTCCTCTGCGCGCTGTAGTAGGCGTTCACTTCTTGCGGGGTGATGTTCCATTCGCTGCGGTCGACGGGCTTGCCGATCTTGGCCATGTCGTAAGCATTTTCGAAAGCGCCGGCGGCGAGCATGTTTTCGAAGTAACTCTTCTTGCGGTCGATGGCCAGGCCGCTGTAGTCGCGCCACCTGTCCGGATAGCCGATCTTCGGCGTAAAGGTGTTCCACTTCTCGAGCGCGCGCGCCTTGGTTTCCGGGCTCATCCAGGGCAGGTTTTCCAGGCGCGTCTTCAGCGCCATGCGCAGGTTGGTGACCAGGGCCAGCATCTGCGCCTTCGATTCCTCCGGGAACACCTGCTGCACGTAGACCTGGCCGAGCGCCTCGCCCATGGTGTTGTTGACCGAATCGAGCGAACGCTTCCAGCGCGGCTTCTGCTCCTTTTGGCCGCGCATGGTGGTGCCGTAAAAGGCGAAACGCTCGTTGGCGAACGCGTCCGACAGGTAGGGCGCGGCGCCGATGATGGCGTGGTAGCGCAGGTAGGCGCGCCAATCGGCGGCTGACACGTCGACCAGCATCTTGTCGAACTCGGCGAAGAACTTCGGCTGGCCCATCGAGATGCCGGCGACGTCCTTCAGCCCTTCGGCGGCAAGAAACTGCGACCACGGGAAATGCGGCGTCACCGCGTCGGCTTCGGCCACGGTGACGTAGCCGTAGCGGTTGGCGGGGTCGCGCATCTCGATGCGACTGAACGACGCTGCCGCAAACCGGGTTTCGATCGCCAGGACGGCCTGCGCCTGGGCCTTGGCGGCAGCGGCATCGACGCCACCCAGGTCCAGCATGCGTTCGACGTGGGCGACGAAGGCATCGCGCTTGTCCTGGTACTGGGGATCGGAGTAGTAGGCCTTTTCCGGCAGCGAAAGGCCGCCCTGTCCCGTGAAGCCCAGCATCATCGAGGCGTTCTTGAAGTCCGGGCTCGCGCCGAAGCCAAACACGTCCTGGTTGCCCTTGGCGAAATTCGCGCGCAGGTAACTGGCAACGTCGGCACCGCTGGCGATCGCGTCGACCTGCGCCAGGATCGGCTTGAGCGGGGCGAGGCCCTCGGCGTTCAGGCGTGCCTCGTCCAGACCCAGGGCATACAAATCGCCGGTCTTCTGCTCATTGCTGCCCGGGACGGTGCCGCCCTTGGCCGCGGCTTCGACGATCTGCCGCTGCACCGCCAGCGAACGTTCGTCGAGCATTTCGAAGGTTCCCCAGCTCGTCTTGTCGGCGGGCACCGGGTTATTGGCCGACCATTTGCCATCGACGTAGTTGCTCAAGTCGGCGCAGGCGGAGACCGAGGTATCGAGGTCGGACACCTTGAACGCCGGCAATGGCGGCAGTTTGGACATGTCGACATGGAGCGCGGGCCTGCTCGTAGCGGCAGCGACTGTCGGGCCGGCAAATAGGCACAGGACGGCCAGCGCCAGGGCCAGCGAAAGTGGGTTTTGTGTGATCTTGGACACGTGGACTCCGGGCCCTCGTCGGGCGGTCGTGGAATGGGAGTAATCGGGTGCCCGGAGCGTACGGCAATCCACGCGATCGGACCTAGGTCGAAGGTCATGGCTGGCCCGTTTCATGGCATCCTCCAGCACTGGCACGCCGCCTTTGGCGGAGCCGGGGGCAGGGATGTCGCTGATCGCAGAACTCAAGCGCCGCAAGGTCTTCAAAGTCGGGGCGGCCTATCTGGTCGTCGCCTGGCTGGCGGTGCAGGCGGCGTCGATCGCGTTCCCGG
>JANYBA010000048.1 GCA_025360985.1 Gammaproteobacteria bacterium
GCCGCCGGCGACCGCGTAGCCGTCGAAGTATTCCTCGACGTCCTTCATGTCGGTGTGCCGGTGCACCAGCCAGCGGGTCAGTCCGCGCATGTCCAGGGCCAGGGTGGCGTTGTCGAAATCGTGGTGCTGGGGAAACAGCGCGCGCTTCTTGCGCAGCGACCCGCGCCACTTCTTCATGAAGTACCAGTGATAGAACCCCGGACCGGTTTCGAGCGCGTGCATCACCGCCGACGGATCCACCGCCGGGCAGACCGCGACGGCGTGGCGCAAGGGCACGCCCGCCGCCGGCGCCGACAACGCCAGGCGCAGGGCGAAGTTGCCGCCCAGCGAATACCCCGCCGCGAGGAAGGCCGGCGTCGGGAAGCGTTCGGCCACCCACTTCGCCGCCTGCACTACCTCGGCCAGCCGGCAGGAATGGAAGATGCCGGGATTGAGGTGGTGGCTGGCGCCGTGGTCGCGGAAATTCAGCCGGAAGACATCGAAGCCGCCGGCGAGCAGGTGGGCGGCGGTGTGGCGCATGTAGCCGGAGTCGATGCTGCCCTCCCAGCCATGCAGCAACAGCACCAGGCCGCGCGGCGTCCGCCCGGGCAGCGCGCTGTGGCAGCCGAGCAGGCGCACGCCGTCGCCGGCATCGACGATGAGCTCGTCGTGGACGGCGCCGGTGCGCTCGAGCGCGTAATGGCCGGCGACGCGGCGCAAGGGCATGGAACTGAGCGCCGATTGCAGGTGGGGATTGCGCAAGAGGCGCGGCGGCTTGTAGTTGTGTGCCGGCATCAAAGCCCCATGGCGTCGGCGATGCGTTGCCGGCAGGTATCGGCCATGCGCCGGCGGCCGTCTTCGCTGGCGGCAACCGGTTCCAGGAAATGCACCTCCGCCACCCGCGGCGGCTCGCCGAGCAGGCGCCAGAAATTCGCCAGGAATGGCTCGCCGGGGGCAAAGGCGACGATGGTCTGGGCGCAACCGCGGGCGCCGTACTTCAAGGCCACCGGCTGCGCCGGCACGCCGGCCAGGACCGCCGGCTGGAAGATGCGCGCGTGGAAGACGCGGATGCTGTCGCCGGCGGAAGTGCCGCCTTCGGGAAATACCCCGACGGCCCGGCCGGCCTGAAGCCGCAATACCATCTGGTGCATGACGCCGTGCAGGGAATCGTTGCTGCCGCGGTGGTGGTAGATGGTGCCGCCGCGACTGGCGAGCCAGCCGATCAGGGGCCAACGGGCGATTTCGGATTTCGCCACGAAACCGACCACGCGCTGGCTGTGCATCAGGGTGATGTCGATCCAGCTGACGTGGTTGGCGACGAACAGGGCAGCGCCCGGCAGCGGCGTGCCGTAGCGGCGCACGCGCCAACCGAAGATCCGCACCATGGCCAGCGACCACAGCCGGATCGCCCACTGGTCGAGCGGCTCGCCGCGCAGGCCCAGGCGCGCGCACAGCGGATTGATCATCAGCAAGGTCAACGGCAGGCCGATGCCGACGTGCAGGACCAACGCCGGCAAACGCCACAAGTAACGACAGGGTCGGCGCCAGTCGCTCAACTGCGGCGCACGGCCAGCGTGAGGCGGGACACGCACACCGCCCGGCCGTCGGAATCCTCGATGCGGATGTCCCAGACCTGGGTGCTGCGCCCAACGTGCACTGGCCGGGCGGTGCCAGTCACGACGCCGCTGGTGACCGCGCGCAGGTGGTTGGCGTTGATCTCGATCCCGACCGCCTGGCCATCCTGGGCCGGGTCCTCGATGCACAGGTTGGCGGCCATGCTGCCGAGCGTCTCGGCCAGCAGCACCGAGGCGCCGCCGTGCAGCAGGCCGTAAGGCTGCACGGTGCGGCCGTCCACCGGCATGGTGCCGCGCAGGAAATCTTCGCCGACTTCGGTGAAGACGATGCCCAGCGACGCCAGCGCCGTGTTGGCGCTGCGGCGATTGAGCTGGTCGACGCTGGGTCGGTGACGGAACGATCCGGCCATGGGCCGGGCTCAGCGCACCCGCAGCATGCCCGGCCGCCAAGCGCTGGTATAGCTTTGGCGCGCGTAGCCGGAGCTGTTGCCGTAGCCAGTGCCGAAGTCGCGCTCGCGCTCGCGGTGCATGCGGTCCTGCAGCTCGTCGCGACGATTGCCGAGCCAGTCGGCGCGGCCGACCTTGGCCGGATCCAGGCCGCGACTGTCGGCCTCGCGCTGGCGGAAGTCGCAGAATTCTTCGTAGGCGTCCAATTCGTGGGCGAGCTCGCGCACGCACAGCTCGATGGCGATGGCGTCGTCGAAATAGCCCAGCACCGGAACGTTGTCGGGGATGATGTCATTGGGGTTGGCGAAGTAGACCAGGGCCATCAGGACCCGGTTGCGATCCTCGTCCCCGAGCGCCCAGCCTTCGTCGCGGACCATGGCGATCAGGGCATCGAGGCGATCGAGGCGCTGGGCGATGAAATCGGGCAGTTCGGCCGTGTCCACGTCCTGCAGCAACTTGCCGGCGGCGGCCAGGACGGCGTCCGGATCCTGGTGCCCGGCCGACTCGCGCGCGGCCTGGATGGCCTGGTTGAAGCGTTCCAGGTCGCGGTCGGAAAGTTCGAAGCTGATGGCGAGCGGCATGGTGGCGTCCGGCAGTGGTTTTCGAGACTCTGCAGCCTAGGCGCAGGCGCTGTCGGCGTCAATCCAGCGACCGGGCGAATCTCACAGGATCGGCACCAGGCCGGCGCCGAAGACCGTCAGGATGCGCGTATAGACGCCCTTCAGGCTCAGGTTCACTTCCGGGAAATCGCCGGCCGGGTCGTAGCAGGCGGCGAATCCCGGGTCGCTCGGGGGCAGCGGCGCGCAGCCGGGCTTGATTTCGTAGCTGGTGGCGTAAGGCCAGGGCCAGACGTCGAAGATCGGCAGTTTTTCCGAGAACTTGCCCAGGTTGTAATTCACTTGCGCCAGCACCGGCAGGCGCGGTCGCGGCGCGATCGTCCAGGCGTTGCCCGGCTCCATGTCGCGCCGGATGCTGGCAGCCAGGGCGGCGGCGAAGGTAGCGTCGTGGACCACCACCAGGTTTTCGGTGTTGTAGTCGGTGGAACGCGGGTCGAAGTTGTGGCTGCCGACGATGGCGATGCGCTCGTCCACCACCATCGACTTTGCGTGCAGGCCGATGCGCACGCCGGCGGTCTTGAGCGGCACCGGCCCGCCGCGCGAACCGAAGTGGTCGGAGAATTCCCGGTGCGCCGACGGCGTCGGCGGCGCCGGCTTGCCGTCGAGCGCGCCGGTCGCGACCAGGTCGATCGGCGCGTCGGCCGGGAAGGGCTTGTACTCGTGGATCTCGAAGCCGAGTTCGCGCAGGTACAGGCGCTTGTACTTGTGCGACATCGCGTAGACCGGGAAGGCGTCGGTCGCCGCCAGCGAGTTGGTCGACACCAGCACGCGTGGCGGCTTTTCACGGCGATGCAGGCGCCGGAACAGCTGGCGCGCCGGTCGCGACATGACCAGGTACGGCGTCTGCAGCAACAGCTCGTGCTCGGTGCCGTCGAGCACGTCGATCAGGGCGCGCGAGGCAGCGCTGGCCTCTTTTTGGCTGGCGTCGTGCTTGGCCGGGAAATCGCCGTAGAAATCCACCGCGCCGACCTGGAAAAGGTGCGGCGCCAGCCGCGCGAACACCGCCCGGCCGTCGTTGGCGGCCGCGACCAGGGCAGCCGCGCGCGCGGTCATCGGTGGCGGATTCGGCGGTCTGGTCGCGGGCGCCAGCAGGACCCGCGCGACGTCGTCCAGCTGCGAGGCCGGCACGGCCCGGGGATGGTTCCAGAACGCCTCGAAATTCGCCGTCATCGCCGCGGTCGCGGGGCCGGCCACGAGCAGGTCGCGATCCCGGTAGTTGTACTGGCTGTCCCAGTCGAAGTAATCGTCCTCGATATTGCGGCCGCCGACGATCGCGACCCGGCCATCGACCACCATCAGCTTGTTGTGCATGCGCTGGTTGAGGTCGCGAAAGCGGAAAACAATGGCGCCGAAATACTGCAGCGGCGCGATCCGCGACAGGCGAAACAGCGGGTTGTACAGGCGCACTTCGAAGTTGCGGTGGAAGCCGGCCAGGCGCGCTTGAAGGACCGGGTCGCCCAGTCCGTTGAGCGAATCCATCAGCAGGCGCACCCGCACGCCGCGCCGCGCCGCGTCCTGCAACGCCGCCAGCACGACCCGGCCGGCGTCGTCCTCTTCGAAATGGAAAATCTGCAGGTCCACCGAGGTGCGCGCGCTGCGGATCAGGTGCAGGCGCGCCAGCAGCGCGTCCTGGCCGCCGTCGAGCAGCATCACCGCGTGGTGCGGTTGCGCCGGCGTCGAGGCGGCGTAGGCGCCGTCGCCGAGTGCCAGCAGGGGCGATTCGATCCGGCAGCCTTCGGCGCAGACCACGCGGCTGTCGCGCGCCTGTTCGGCGATCGCCTGGGCGCGCGCGTGCTGCGGCGGGGAAATATGCGCGCACGCGGCCAGCGCCACGACGGCGCCCGCCAGGCACAGCCGACGAAGCCCGGTCACGGTTTCGGTGCCTCCTGCCAGCGCAGGCGCACGCGCACGTCGACACCGTCGCGCAGGGCCAGGCGATAGGCGGTCATGCCGAAATCGCGCCGGCTCACCGTGCCTTGCACGAGCAGGTCGCAGTCGAGCCCAGGGCGCGCGCAAGTGGGCGGGAGCAGCACGAAACTCGCCGGCCGGGTCCGGCCGCGCAACGTCAGCTCGCCCTGGACCGCGCCGCCGTGGCGCAACACCTGGTCGGGAATCGTCCTGGTGCGCAGGGCGATGGCCGGATAGCGATCGACGTCCAGGAACGACGAGGAGCGGGTGAGCTGATCCATCCAGCCGGGCCCTTCGAAATGCAGGCTGCGGCCATCGACCTGCAGGGCGACCTGCCAGCCCGCCGGGTCGCCGGACAATTGGCCTTTCATGCGGTTGAAACGGGCGATGCCGCGAAACGGCAGGCGCGGGTGCACTTCGAATTCGGCGTCGGAACGGTGGCTGTCCAAGGCCAGGGCGGCGGCCGGTGCTGGCTCGGCCCGGGCGAGTCCGAACGCCATCAGCAAACCCAGCCAGGGCAAGGCCGAGTGCACCAGGCTCATCTCCTCACGGCCACCAGAAGGCCGCCATCTCGGCGATGCCCGGTTCGAGTGACGCCGCTTCGGGCACGCGCAGGACCGCGATTCCGGCCGCCGGCATGCCGCGGCTGTCGCCGGACTGGCCCGAGGTCAGCAAGGCCATCAACTGTTCCAGCCCGGGGTTGTGCCCGATCAACAACACGCGGCCGGCTTCCCGATGCTCGTCGGCCACCTGCATCAGGGTGCCCGACGTGGCGTTGTAGATGCGCCCGTCCTGCCGCTGTTCGACGTAGCCGGTCGCCATCAGCACCTGCTCGAGGGTTTCGCGCGTGCGCCGGGCGGGGGAGCAGACGATCAGGTCGGGCGCCCACGAATTCTTCTTCAGCCAGGCGCCGGCCGCCTCGGCCTCGGCCAAGCCTTCACGCGACAGCGGACGGTCGAAATCGTCCACGCCCGAAACCGCCGATTCGGCGTGGGCATGGCGCAGCAGTACCAATTCGCGCATGGCTTACAAGGCCTTCTTCAGCCACTTAAGCAGGGGCGCCCAGTCGGCCTGGTGGCCGCGGATCTGCTCGGAGTGGTAATCGAACACGGACTTGCCCAGCGCCACCATCAGCACGTAGGCCTGGGTGTCGCGCAATTGCGCCACCAGCGGATAGGGCCAGGCCTGCAGTTGCGCCACCGCCTGCTGGGACGCGCCGGTCCAAGGCTTGAGGCGGTTGGCGACCAGGGCCACCGGCAACTTGCCCTTCTTCACCCGTGGCAGGGCCGCCAGCGAATCGAGGAAGGGCACGGTCGCCTCCAGGTCGATCATCGACGGATTGACCGGCACCAACACGGCGTCGGCGGCCGCCAGGAAAGACTCGAGCTCGTCGGCCATGGCGCCGGCCGGCGCATCGATGACCACGCGCTGGGCATCGGCGGGTATGTGCTTCTCCCAGCCACGCCGGCTGCCGTCCACCGGCAACACGGCGGTCTCGAGGCCGGCGCGCTTGGCGCACCAGTGGCTGGCGGATTTTTGCCGGTCGCCGTCGACCAGCACGGTGGCCTTGCCCTCCAGAGCAAAGTGGGCGGCAAGATTGGTGACGATCGTCGACTTGCCGGCGCCGCCCTTGGAACTGGCGACCAGTACCGTGCGCATGGAGGCCTCTCCGCTGGGGGGAGCCTGCACTCTACAACGCGGACCCCGGGCAAGGAAGCCGGCCGTGCCCGCAAAGCCTTTGCCCAAACCAGTCTGCTAGATTGCCGGCCATGAGCGAATTGCAAGACTTGAGCGCGCTGGTCCGGTCCAACACGCCGCTGATCGTGATCGAAACGCCGGACGAGGCCCGGGTCGTCGACCTGTTCCGGCACGTGCTGATGAACGTCTGGCGGGCCCTGTACCGCTGGTCGATCACCGAAGGCATGCGCCGGGTCGACCTCGACCGCGAAGACGCGCCCGAGACCGCGCCCGACCTCAGCGCCGCCCTGCACGCGATCCGCGAACACGACCAGCGCGGCATCTACCTGCTGCTCGATGCCGTGCCTTACCTGGGCTACGCCAGCACGCGCCGGATGCTGCGCGAGATCCTCGAACGCCGCGCCAGCCTCGAGCACACGCTGGTCTTGGTCGGCAATGCCGTCGAACTGCCGGCGGAACTGGAACCGCTGGCGGTGCGTTTTTCCCTGCGCCTGCCCGACGAGCCGGCGCTGCTGAAGATGGTCAAGGACGAAGCCGCACTGTACATGCGCGAAAACGGCGGGCGCCGGGTCGAGATCGATCCGGCGGTGTTGCCGGCGATCGTGCGCAACCTGTCCGGGCTGTCGCTGACCGAGGCGCGCCGGATCGCCCGGCACCTGATCTACCGGGACGGCGCGCTCGGGCCGCACGACCTGCCGGAATTGACGCGCCTGAAGTTCGAACTGCTCAACAAGAGCGGCCTGCTGCATTTCGAATACGAGACCGCGCACTTCACCGACGTCGCCGGGCTGGCGCGCCTCAAGCAATGGATCGACCAGCGCCGCGAGGTCTTTACCGGCGCCGAGCTGCCGCCCGGCCTCGACGCGCCCAAGGGCGTGCTCCTGCTCGGCGTGCAGGGCTGCGGCAAGAGCCTGGCGGCCAAGGCTGTCGCTGGCGGCTTCGGCGTGCCGCTGGTGCGCCTGGACTTCGGCACGCTGTACAACAAATTCCATGGCGAGACCGAGAAGAACCTGCGCGAGGCGCTGGCCTCGGCCGAACAGGTCGCGCCCTGCGTGTTGTGGATCGACGAACTGGAGAAAGGCCTGGCCAGTTCCGATGCCAGCGAAGACGGCGGCGTGTCGCGGCGCGTGCTCGGCTACTTCCTGACCTGGATGTCGGAACGCACGGCCAAGGTGTTCGTGGTCGCCACCGCCAATGCCGTGCAGGAGTTGCCGCCGGAACTGTTGCGCAAGGGCCGCTTCGACGAAATCTTCTTCGTCGACCTGCCGGGCCCGGCCGCGCGCGGCGAAATCTTCCGCCTGCACCTGGAAAAACGCCGGGTCGAATGGGGCGCGTTTTCGCTCAATGCCTTGTCGGAAGCGAGCGCGGGATTTTCCGGCGCCGAGATCGAACAGGCGATCGTCAGCGCGCTGTTCGCCGCCCATGCCGAAAAACGCCCGCTCGACGAAGCCTTGTTGACGCACGAACTGGCCAGCACCCGGCCGCTGTCGGTGCTGATGGCCGAACAGGTCGAGGCGCTGCGCGACTGGGCGCGGACGCGGACGGTGTCGGCGGATTGACCAAGGGGCGATAGCGGTCGTCCGCGCTACTTAAGCTGGTCCCAGAGAAAGGTATAGGTGAGCGCTTGCTTCGTCGCGGACTGCTGGTTGTTCGCGCCCGAGCTGTGGCCGCCTTCGAGATTTTCGTAGAACCACACGTTCTTCAATCCCATGCCCTGCATTTTCGCTGCCATCTTGCGCGCCTGCACCGGACCGACGCGGTCGTCGCTCGTGGTGGTGTAGAACAGGACCGGCGGGTAGTGCACCCCCGCCTTGACGTTGTGATACGGCGAGAACGACCTCATGAAATCCCAGTCCGACGTATCGGGATTGCCGAATTCGGCCATCGACGCGGCGCCCGCTGCGAGGTGCGAGTAACGTTTCATGTCGAGCAGCGGCAGTTCGCAGGAAATCGCGCCGAACAGTTGCGGGTACTGCGTGAGCATGTTGCCCACCAACAGGCCCCCGTTGCTGGCTCCCCTGGCACCGAGGTGCTTGGGCGAGGTGACGCCGCGCTTGACCAGATCCTGCGTGATCGCCGCGAAGTCCTCGAAGGAACGATGACGATTCGACTGCACGGCGGAATTGTGCCAATCCGGCCCGTACTCCCCGCCGCCGCGGATGTTGGCGATCACGTAGACGCCGCCGCGCTCGAGCCACGAGCGACCCACGCTGGCATCGTAGAACGGCTGCACCGAAGCGTTGAAGCCACCGTAGCCGATTTCCAGCGTCGGGCTGGAACCATTGAGCTTCATGCCCTTGGGATCGACCTCGAAATAGGGGACGCGGGTCCCGGCTTTCGACACGGCAAAGTGTTGGCTGACCCGGAACTGCGACGCGTCGAAGAATGCCGGTTGTTGTTTTACCGTTTCCAGTTTGCTATCCCCCAGCACGCCACGCTGCAACGTGGAGGGAGTGAGGAACCCCTCGGTATCGAGCCAGTATTCGTCGCTCACGTCCGGATCGGTACCGACGACGCTGATCGTGCTCAGCGCGGGTGCGCTTGGCAATGGCTCGGACTTCCATTCACCGGCCTGCGGTGTGAGCACGACCAGTTGGCTCTGGACGTCGACCATTTCTTCCAGTATCACGCCATGGCGCGTCCAATTCCACTCGCGCAAAGCGGAGTGAGCATCGGGTTTGAACAGCACGACGAAGTCGCGTTTGCCGGCCATGAAGTCATCAAATTTCGTTGCCAGCAAGGTGCCTGTCATGTAGGTGGTGCCACCGACGGTCCAGGGGGAGCGAGTCTTGATGAGCAGCCATTCGCGCTTCACCTCGGTGGCAGCGTCAGTTGGAACCTCCATGCGCAAGAGCTTTCCGTCTTTGCGCAGGTAGGTCTCGTAGTGGAAGAAGTCTTTCCGCACGCTGACGAGATCGCGCTCATATCCCGGTGTACGGTCACGGCTCGCGCTGACCTCCTTGTCGGTGGTCGCGCCTTCGTACACGACCTGAGCGGTCGACAGCGGCGTCCCGCGCTGCCATTCCTTGACGATGCGCGGATAACCCGAAACGGTCATCGAGCCGGGTCCGAAATCGGTTGCGACAAAAAGTCTGTCCCCGTCTATCCACGCAGCGTAAGTCTTCGCGACCGGAATCCGGAATCCATCCTTCACGAAAGACTTTGTCGGAATGTCGAACTCGCGCACCTCGACCGCATCGCCGCCGCCGGGTGACAACGACACCAGGCAGCGCTGGTAATTCGGCTTCATGCAATCAGCGCCCTTGAACACCCAGTGGGCGTTCTCGGCCTGGTTGAGCGCGTCGATGTCGATCAGGCCGTCCCACGCCGGAACGGCCTTGCGGTATTCCTCGAGCGTCGTGCTGCGCCAGACGCCGGCGGGGTGGGCCTTGTCTTTCCAGAAATTGTACAGGCGGTCGCCCAGGCGATTCACAGTGGGAACGCGAGCGTCGGAATCGAGCACTTCGTTGATTCTGTCGCTCGTGCGTGCGAAGTCCGGCGTTTGCATGAACTGCTTCGTCGTGATCGCGTTCTGGGCCTTGACCCAGTCCATCGATCGGTCGGCGTGGATGTCCTCCAGCCAGAGATAGGGATCGTCGCCCGCTGGCGCCGGACTGCCTGCCAGGGCAGGAGTGCTGAGCCAGAAGGCAAGGCCAATGCAGACGAACCGACACGCCAAGCGCAAGGTTCCTAGGGTCACCATCGGGATCTTCACCGGCGTCAGCCCGCTCTGGCGAACCGCAAGGGTAGGCGATTCCGACCAGGATTATGCTTTCCCGGAAGCCGGAAACAGGCCGGCTGCTATAATTCGCGGTCTTTCTTAGCCCCACGCAGGCTCCGCCATGTCCGTGCCCGCCGCTTCGTCCGAGTCCGCGCTGTTCGATCTGGACTACACGCTCGAACACAAGTACACGCGCGCCGAAGGCCGCATCTACCTGTCCGGTGTGCAGGCGCTGGTGCGGCTGCCGCTGATGCAGCAGATGCGCGATCGTGCCGCCAGCCTGAACACCGCCGGCTTTATTTCTGGCTACCGCGGTTCGCCACTGGGTGGCTTTGACCTGGAGCTGTGGAAAGCCAAGAAGCATCTCGCGGCCTCGGCCATCCACTTCACGCCCGGTTTGAACGAAGACCTCGGCGCGACCATGGTCTGGGGTTCGCAGCAGACCAACCTGTTCGCCGGCGCGAAGTTCAATGGCGTGTTCGCCATGTGGTATGGCA
>JANYBA010000093.1 GCA_025360985.1 Gammaproteobacteria bacterium
CACGCGATTCCTTGCGGTTTTCCGCCGACACCATCGTGACCACGGCCTGGCCGAGCAGGTTCTGCAGTTCCAGCGTTTCGATCAGGTCGGAATTCCAGATCAACGAGCGATCCGACACCTTGACGTCCTCGAACGACTTGAAGACTTCGCGGATCTTGGCCACCCCCTGCTGCAGGGTCTCGCCGGTGCGGAACACCGCGGCGTCGTTTTGCATGGTGCGCTGCATGGTATTGCGGATTTCCGCGGTCGGGGTGCCGCCGTTGGCGTTGCGCAGCTTGTCGAAATTCGCCAGCGACTGGTCGCAGGCCGAGGCCGGCAAGGAGTTGTGGGTTTGCGCAGGCTTGATCGTTTCGGCGCAGCGATTGGCGACCGCGCGGCCGAACACGACCAGGTCCAGCAGCGAGTTCGAACCCAGCCGATTGGCGCCATGCACCGACACGCAGGCGGCTTCGCCGATGGCGTACAGGCCAGGCACGACGGAGTTCGGATCGCCGTCCTTCAAGGTCACCACTTCGCCGTGGTAATTGGTCTGCAAGCCGCCCATGTTGTAGTGCACGGTCGGCAGCACCGGGATCGGTTGCTTGGTCACGTCGACGCCGGCGAAGATCTTCGCGGTCTCGGCGATGCCGGGCAGCTTTTCGTGGATGACCGCCGGATCGAGATGCGTGAGGTCGAGGTGGATATGGTCCATGAGCGGACCGACGCCGCGGCCTTCGCGGATCTCGATGGTCATCGAGCGGCTGACCATGTCGCGCGGGGCGAGGTCCTTCACGCTCGGAGCGTAGCGTTCCATGAAACGCTCGCCGTTGGAGTTGCGCAGGATGCCGCCTTCGCCGCGCACGCCTTCGGTGATCAGCATGCCGGCGCCGTAGACGCCGGTCGGGTGGAACTGAACGAACTCCATGTCCTGCAGGGGCAAGCCGGCGCGCAGCGCCATGCCGCCGCCGTCGCCGGTGCAGGTATGGGCCGAGGTCGCGGAAAAATAGGCGCGACCATAACCGCCGGTCGCCAGCACCGTGCCCTGGGCGCGGAACAGGTGCAAGGTGCCTTCGGCCATGTCCAGTGCGAGCACGCCGCGGCAGGCGCCGTCGGAATCCATGATCAGGTCGAGCGCGAAATACTCGATGAAGAACTTGGCATCGTGCTTGAGCGACTGCTGGTAAAGCGTGTGCAGGATGGCGTGGCCGGTGCGGTCGGCGGCGGCGCAGGTGCGCTGCGCCGGCGGGCCTTCGCCGTACTTGGTGGTCATGCCGCCGAACGGCCGCTGGTAGATCTTGCCGTCCTCGGTGCGCGAGAACGGCACGCCCTGGTGCTCGAGTTCGATGACCGCTGCCATGGCATTGCGGCACATGTATTCGATCGCGTCCTGGTCGCCCAACCAGTCCGAACCCTTGACGGTATCGAAGAAGTGGTAGCGCCAGTCGTCTTCGCCCATGTTGCCGAGCGCGGCCGACATGCCGCCCTGCGCCGCGACCGTGTGCGAACGGGTCGGAAACACCTTGCTGATGCAGGCGGTCTGCAGACCTTTCGCCGCCAACCCGAAGGTCGCGCGCAAGCCGGCGCCGCCGGCGCCGACCACCACCATGTCGTATTTGTGCTCGACAATCTTATAAACAGCAGGCTTGTAGGCAGCAGTCATGGTTGGTTTGGACAATCAGGTCAGGCGGTGACGACGATGCGCGCGATCGCCAGCAGCGCGGCGATGGCGGCGAGGGCGTAGGCGAACTTGCTGGCGACCTGCAGGGCGATTTCCTGCCAGCCGTGCACGTAGTCTTCGATCACGACCTGCACGCCCAAACGGGCGTGCCAGAGCAGCGCCAGCACGAAGGCCGACAACAGGCAGGCGCTCACGGGATCGGCGATGCGTTCGCGCGCGGCGATCTGGTCGCCACCGATCATGCCCAGGGCGAACCAGGCGAACCACGGCGTGAGCAGCATCAAGGCCACGGCCGTCATCCGTTGCAGCCACCAGTGCCCGACGCCGTCCTTGGCCGAGCCCAGGCCGCGTGCGCGGGCAAGAGGATCCCGTAGGCTCATGCCGAGCCGCCCGCAGCGAGCCCGAGGTAGACGATCGTCGCCGTCAGTACCAGGGTCAGCGCGACCACGACGTAACCGCTGGCGTAGGCGCGGGGCAACTCGAAGCCCCAGCCGACGTCCCAGAGCAGGTGCCGGATGCCGTTGAGGAAGTGGTAGACCAGGGACGCAACAAAAGCCGCCAGCGCGAGCTTGCCGGCGAGGGATCCCGCGAGCGCCTGGAAGCCGGCGAAGCTTTGCCCTTCCCCTGCGATCGCGAGCAGCCAGGCGACCAGCGCGAAAGCACCCAGCGCGAGCGCCACGCCGGTCGCGCGGTGCAGGATAGACAGGACGCTGGTCAGCTGCGGCCGGTAGACCTGGCCGATCATGAAAGGAGAAAGTGGACGTTCGCGCGTCGACATTGGCGTCTCGGGGTGTTGTGACCAGGGATGGTCGCGCCCGGGGATCGGGCGTGGCCTCAGAAATCGATGCAGCGGCCGTTCTTCTCCCAGTCGCCGAAGCGGGTCGGTTCGGCTCCGCCGCGACCGCCGATCTCCATCGGGAGTTCGGGCGTGGCGGGGTTCGAAGGGGTTGGCGACTCCGGCTTCGGCGCGGGCGGAGCGCTGCTTTGGCCTATCATCGACGGCGGGGAAACCATGCGCCCATGTTAAGTCCCGCCCCCGAGACGTTCAAGACAATGATGGATTCCCAGGCCTTGCCGAGGCTGTCCGGCTTCTCGATCCTGCAGGCAAGTGGCGCGGAAGCGGCCGCATTCCTGCAAGCGCAGGCCATGAACGACGTCCTGGCGCTGGCGCTGGGCCAGTGGCAGTGGAATGGCTGGCTCAATCCCAAGGGCCGGGTGATCGCCCTGTTTGCCCTGCTTCGCGAGTCCGCGGACGCCTTCTTGCTGGTCCTGCCCGACTATCCCGCGGCTGACCTGCTGCCGCAGCTGCAGCGCTTCGTGTTCCGGGCCAAGGTGCGGATGCAGGCTCGCGACGACCTCGCCTGCGCCGGCGGTTTGGCGCCGTCGTCCACTGCGGCCGCCGTCGACCACGCGCTCGGCGACGAGGCCTCCGGCTGGAAACTGGATCTCGGCGGCGCGGGTGGACCCCGGCAACTCTGGCTGCTTCCCGGTGCTTCGGCGCGGATCGGCGACTCGAGTACCGCCTTCGACCAGGATTGGTTGGCGCTGGATATCGCCCACGGATTTCCGCGACTGGGTGAGTCCCAGCACGAAGCTTGGACGCCGCAAATGCTGGGGCTGGACCGGTTGAACGCCTACAGCCTGAAAAAGGGCTGCTATCCGGGCCAGGAAATCGTCGCCCGCACCCATTACCTCGGCCAGGCCAAACGCCATATGGTCCGCGTGGGCGGCAAAGGCCTGCAGGTCGGCCTCGAGTTGCAGGACGGAACAGAGCGTGCGGCCGGCACCATCGTCAGCGCGCGCGCCGATGGCGGCGAAGCCCTCGCCGTGATGGGAGCGACCGCGTCGTCGCTGCGCCTGGCAGGTGGAACTCAGGCGACGATCCTGCCCTTTTCAGAGGGCTTGGCGCGCCCGCTGTGATGCGGTTCACAGCCTCGAACTGCGCACTAGATACGCACATTGGCGAACGCCCGCGGTTCTGCTATACCCATGCGCAGGGAGGTACACGCCATGAACAGGATCCAGGCCTTAGCGGGCGCCGTCGCATCGCTGGTTCTCACCGGCGCGCTTGCCGGAGCTGCGTCTGCCGCCACCTATACGGTGACGGTCGAGCCCAATTACCCGCCAGCCCAGGCGCTGGAGGTCTACAAGCCCCTGCTCGACTACCTGTCGAAAGCCACCGGCAATACTTTCGTCCTCAAACCCGGCGCCAACTACCACGTCTACTGGCGCGACATGCGCGCCGCGACGCCGGTGGATTTCGCCTTCGAGGAAGCGCATTTCACCGACTACCGGATCAGCCACCAGCGCTTCACGCCGCTGGTGCGGGTCTCGGATCCGACCAAGTACATGCTGCTCGCGGACGCCGAAAGCGCCACCGACGGGACGCACGGCCTGATTGGCCGGCGCATCGCCTGTATGTCGGCGCCGAGCATGGGCTACCTGCTCTTGGGCGAGTGGTACAAGAACCCGATCGCACAGCCGGAAGTCGTATCGACGGCGGCAAGCTGGAAAGACGGCGTCGAGATGGTGTTCGCCACCGAATCCGAAGGCGCGATGGTGCCGAGCTATATCGCCCAAACCTACCCGAACCTGGTGCCGGTCGCGACCTCCCGTGAGTTCGTCGGCCGGGCCTTTTCAGCCGCGCCCACGGTGCCCACGGTGGTCCGCCAGGCGGTTACCGCCGCCCTGCTGAAATTGCGGTCGCCCGACATCCTCGGCGAACTCGGCGCGACTTCCTTCGTCAACGCGGCGGCGTCCGACTACGCCGGCAGCGAACGACTGCTGCGCGATGTCTTCGGCTACCAGGCGGTTCGGGGCAGTGCGCCTGCTCCGGCCCCCGCCGCCCCGCCCGGGACAGCAAAGCCCGCCAAGCAACAACAGGGCCTGACCGTGAAGGCCCAGTCCGGCGGCGGTCGATAAACGCGTCGTCCTGATCGGCGCGCGGGGTTTACTCGATCTCGAAGGCTATTCGATCTCGAAGGCTATTCTATTTCGAAGAAAATGGTGTCGGACACGTTGACGGCGACGGCCTGGCCCATGCTGATCGTGCCCGACTTGCGCAGGTGCAGCTCGTCGCGGTGCAGGCGCAGTTCGTTGTCCTGGCCTATGCAGACATAGGTGGCGTTGGTCGAACGGTCGGCGATGACGAAATGGCCGCGCTTGAATTCGATCTGGGCGTGGGTGCGACTGACCCAATCGGCCTCGACGACCAACTGGTTGGTGGCCTCGCGTCCCATCATGAACGGGTCGGAGTTCTCGTCGAGCGTGATCAGGCGATCCCGGTGCCGGATGCGCAAGCGCGAGCCGGGCGGCGCCTGGGCCGCGTGGTCTCCTATGCGGATGGCGCTCTGCACCATCGTCATGCCGGACGTGTCTTCCTGCCAGACCACGTCGACGATCTCGATCGGCAGCAGCTTGCCGCTCACGCGCGCCCGGCCAAGGCTGCGGATTTCCGGCAATTTTCCCGCGAGTTCCTTGACGCTGGCGGCGGTGGTGACGATTTGCTCGCGCTTGGCCAGGGCTGCCATCCGCGCCGCGACGTTGACCGCGTCGCCGTAGATGTCTCCGCCCTCCTCGAGGGCATCGCCATGGTGGAAACCGATGCGCACGGCAAGGTTGTCGCGGACGAAATTGATGTCGCGCGCCATCTTGCGCTGCATGTCGCAGGCCGCGAGCACGCCGTTGAGCGGCCCGGGCAGCGTGCACATGACTTCGTCGCCGATGGTCTTGACCACCCGGCCGCCGTGCTGGACGCAAATCTCGCCGAGCGCATCGAGCACCATCGCGATCAGGCGGCGCGCCTCGACATCGCCCTTGGTCTCGAACAGGCGGGTGCTGCCGCTGACATCGGCGAACAGTATGGTTTGGGGCCGGGACTGGCTCATGTGCCGAAGTATAGCCGGGGGGTTGCCCGGATAAACGGGCTCAGGCCAATTCCCCGGCCATCGAAACGATATCCGCTTCGGACGGGATGACCAGGAAGGCGGCG
>JANYBA010000127.1 GCA_025360985.1 Gammaproteobacteria bacterium
GGTATCGACTTGGTGCAATCGTTCGACAGCGCCCGGGCAGTGACCCTCGCCTACGGCGCGCTGTGGCGCAACGAGACGTACAAGATCGGCGCCGGCGACCCGGCTTCCACGGCCGTGGGCCCGACCGCCGCCTTTTTCGGCAATGGTTCCGACGGTTTCCAGGGCTTTTTCTCCGACTCGGTGGGCAGCTTCAAGGCCGACAGCTACTCGGCCTATGTCGACGTGGAAGGTGAAATGACCGACAAGTGGTCGGGCGCGGCCGCGGTACGCTACGAGAAAGCCGACGGATTCGACTCGGCGGTCGTCTACAAGTTGTCCACGCGCTACGCTTTCACCGACACCTTTGCGATACGCGCCACCTACAACACCGGTTTCCGCACCCCGACACCGGGCCAGCAGTTCACCTTGAACGTCACCACGACGGCCAATTCCAACGGCGACCTGGTCCCGAGCGGCACCTATCCGGTCAGCAATCCGGTGGCGGTGGCTTTGGGCGCGGTGCCTCTTACCACGGAGAAGTCCAACAACTTCACCGTCGGTTTCGCCTGGGATCCGATGAGCAACGTGTCGGTCACGCTCGACTACTACTCGCTCAAGATCAAGGACCGCATCGGCCTGATTCCCAAGACGGTGACGCAGGCGACCGTCGATATCCTCAACACGGCTGGCTATCCGAACGCGCAACTGCTGCTTGGCAGCGCTGCCAACTTCTTCGGCAACGCTTTCGATTCCAAGGTCACCGGCGTCGACTTCGTGATCGATTCCCGCCACGATCTCGGCAACGGCACGCTCAACATCGACTTCCGCCACAACTACAACAAGCAGGATGTCAGTCACGTCAAGGCCGGCACCCTCAACCCCAGCAACGTCTTCGACCTCGAGCACCAGCAGCCGAAGAACCGCAGCACCCTGACCTTCGATTACAACCAGGGTCCGTTCAACGGCCTGCTGCGCTTCAATCGTTACGGCAGCTGGCAAACCACCGGCGGTCTGTTCAGCCCGGGCGATGCCTCCGACGTGTCGGATTACGGCAGCAAGATCCTGACCGACCTGGAGGCGACCTGGAAGTTCAACGACACCTTCAAGGTTTCCGTGGGTGCCGACAACGTATTCAACGTCCATCCGGACCTCGAACAAAATGGGACCTTGCGTTTCCTCGGCGTGAACTACGCGCTCACCTCGCCGTTCGGTTTCAACGGCGCATTCTGGTACGTGCGGCTGGCGGCGGATTTCTGATCCGGTCCAGGCGTTTTCTGGAAAAGAACCCCGGGCTTGCCCGGGGTTTTTTCTGGATCAGAATGGCTTCGCGAGCACGAGGTAGACGATCGCGACCAGCACCAGGACCGGCAGCTCGTTGATCCAGCGCAGCGATTTCGCGGAGGGCAAGGCGCCGCCCGCGGCAGTGCGTTTTAGCATCCGGCCGCAGGCGATGAAATACGCCAGCAACAGCGCGACCAGCGCGAGCTTGGCGTCGATCCAATGGCCCCCGGCAACCACGTTCGGCAACGCCGGCCACACCCGGAAGCCCTGCCAGAGCAACACGCCGAACGCCACCGCCAGGCCGAACATGTTGTGGCCGAACGCGTAGAGACGCTTGCCCATCAGCAGCAAGCGCTCGCGCACGGCGGGGACGTCGCTCGCCTCGGCGATATTGACCAGGACGCGCGGCAGGTAGAACACGCAGGCCATCCAGGCAATGACGAACACGATGTGCGCGGTCTTGATCCACAAATAGGCCATGTTGAAACTCCAGGATGTTGGCCAAAGCATGCCACGAAGCCCCGATCCGGCGGCCTTGGGGGCGAACGGGTAGAATACGCACTCATTCCTTCCCGCCTGGCGATCCGCGCCCCTGGCGCACCCCGAGCCTTCCATGACCTCCGACAAGGCGGCGTCCGCGCCTCCTGCCACCAATTTCCGCGACCTCGCCCTGTCCGAGCCGCTGCTCAAGACCCTGGCCGAAGTCGGCTACGAGTCGCCCTCTCCGATCCAGGCCGCGATCATTCCGCTCGTGCTCGCCGGTCGCGACGTGCTCGGCCAGGCCCAGACCGGCACCGGCAAGACCGCCGCTTTCGCCTTGCCCTTGTTGCAGCGGCTGGACCTGTCGAAGAGCAAGCCGCAGGTGCTGGTGCTGGCGCCGACGCGCGAACTGGCGATCCAGGTCGCCGAAGCCTTCCAGCGCTACGCCAGCCATATCCAGGGGTTCCAGGTCTTGCCGATCTACGGCGGCCAGAGCTACGGCCCGCAGTTGAGTGCGCTGCGCCGCGGCGTCCACGTGGTGGTCGGCACTCCCGGCCGCGTCATCGACCACCTCGACAAGGGCACGCTCGACCTGTCGCAGTTGTCGACGCTCGTCCTCGACGAGGCCGACGAGATGCTGCGCATGGGTTTCATCGACGACGTCGAAGCCATCATCAAGAAGACCCCGGAAAACCGCCAGGTCGCGCTGTTCTCCGCGACCATGCCGACGGCGATCCGGCGCATCGCCCAGACCTACCTGAAAGACGCGGTCGAGATCCTGATCGAGGCCAAGACCCGCACCGCCGACAACATCCGCCAGCGCTTCTGGCAGGTCAGCGGCCTGCACAAGCTCGATGCCCTGACCCGCATCCTCGAGGCCGAACCCTTCGACGCGATGATCGTGTTTGCCCGCACCAAGCTCGCCACCGACGAACTGGCGCAGAAACTGCAGGCACGCGGCTTTTCCGCCGCCGCCATCAATGGCGACATCGTCCAGGCGCAACGCGAGCGCACCATCCAGCAGCTGAAGGACGGCAAGATCGACATCCTGGTCGCCACCGACGTCGCCGCCCGCGGACTCGATGTCGATCGGATCAGCCACGTGCTCAACTACGACGTGCCCTACGACACCGAAAGTTACGTACATCGGATTGGCCGCACCGGCCGCGCCGGCCGCAGTGGCGAGGCGATCCTGTTCATCGCCCCGCGGGAACGGAATCTCCTGCGCGCGATCGAGCGGGCCACGCGCCAGCCGATCGAGCCAATGGAATTGCCGACGGTCGAGAAGATCAACGACGTGCGCATCGCCAAGTTCAAGCAGCAGATCAGCGATACCCTCGGCACCGGCAACCTCGACCCGTTCCAACGCCTGATCGAAGACTATGAGCAGGCGCACAACGTGCCGGCGATCGAGATCGCCGCCGCACTGGCCAAGATGGCGCGCGGCGACGTGCCGCTGCTGCTGGAAGCCCCGAAGCACGCACCGAGGCCGGCCTTCGAAAAGCCCGCGTTCGAGAAGCCGACATTCGAAAAGAAGCCGCGCGACTTCGATCGCCCGCCGCGCGCCGAACGGCCGGAGCGCCCCGCATTTCCCAAGAAGGAACGCTCGGCGCACAAGCCCGAGGCCGGTCTGGAAACGTTCCGCATCGAAGTCGGCTACGACCACGGCGTCAAGCCGGGCAATATCGTCGGCGCGGTCGCCAACGAGGCCGGGCTCGAGAGCAAGAACATCGGCCGCATCGAGATCTTCGAGGACCATAGCCTGATCGACCTGCCCTCGGGCATGCCGGAAGACATCATGCGACACCTGAAGACGGTCTGGTGCGCGGGCCAGCAGCTGCGCATCACCCGCGATGGCGACCCGCCGGACAATGCCGCGCGTAGCCCGAGCGGAAAGCCGTTCGCCGGCAAGAAGGCTTTCGGCGACAAGAAGCCCTTCGGCGACAAGCCGCCGTTCAAGCCCAAGCGCGATTTCCACGACAAGCCATTCGGCGCCGGCAAGCCGAAACCGAAGCCGCACCGCAAGGGTCCGCCGCGCGAGTCGTAATCTGTTTTAATTGCGGCCATGGCCCATGGCAAGCGCAAGACGAGTATCCCGACGCAAGCGGTCGACAACGAGCCCGACTGGGTCGACGCCGTCCTGCGATTCTGGTTCGAAGAACTCTCGAAGTCCGACTGGTTTTCGAAACGCGCCGAGGTGGACGCGCAGATCCATGATCGCTTCCGCGGCCTGCACGAAGAGCTGGCGGCGAACCAGGGGCTGGACGCCGATGGGCCGCGCGCCTTGCTGGCCTGCGTCATCGTGCTGGACCAGTTTTCGCGTCACCTGTTCCGCGACGATCCACGCGCCTACGCCACCGACGCCATCGCCCGCCAGCTCGCCAGTCATGCCATCGAACGCGGCTTCGACAAGTCGCTCGGCAAGGCGGAGCGGTCCTTCCTCTACCTCCCGTTCGAACACAGCGAAAACAAGGCAGACCAGGCCCGCTCGCTCGAGTTGGCGCGGTCCATCCACAACGACCATGCGCTGCGCTTCGCGATCAGGCACAAGGAGATCATTGATCGATTCGGCCGGTTCCCGCACCGGAATGCCGTCCTGGGCCGGGCATCGACCGCCGAAGAAATCGAGTTCCTCGCCGATCCGGCGAATTCCTTCTGATGGCCACGGTCCTGATGCCGCTGCCGGCACGGGATTTCGATCCCACCGAAAGCGGCGTGCCCTGGAAGCTGCTGGGCGAACGCGGCCATCGCGTGCTATTCGCCACCCCGGACGGCGAGCCGGCGCAAGCCGATCCGCGCATGGTCGATGGCACCGGACTGGGACCACTCAAGCCCTTTCTCGCCGCCGACCGCAACGGCCGCGAAGCCCATGCCGCCATGGCGGCGAGCGCGGCGTTCCGCGCGCCGCTGCGCTACCTGCAGATCAACGCGAACGACTTCGATGGCTTGCTGCTTCCGGGCGGACACGCGCCGGGCATGCGCGAATACCTGGAATCGCACGTCCTGCACGGCGTCGTCAGCGCGATGTTCGACGCCAACAAACCGGTCGCAGCGATCTGCCACGGCGTCGTGCTGGTCGCGCGTTCGCTCGGCCGCCATGGCCTGTCGGTGTTGCACGGCCGCAGCACCACCTGCCTGCTGGCGCAACAGGAACTGCTGGCCTGGAGCCTGACCCGCGCCTGGCTGGGCGACTACTACCGCACCTACCCGCAGACCGTGCAGGCGGAAGTCACCGAAGCGCTCGCGTCGCCCGAGGATTTCGTCGCCGGACCGCTAGCACTGCTGCGCGATGCACCGAATCGGCTCGGCCCGGGCTTCGCGCTGCGCGACGGCAACTACGTCTCGGCGCGTTGGCCGGGCGATGCCCACCGGTTCGCCGAATCATTCTGCGCCCTGCTCGCCACGTCCCACTGATGCACCGTCGCAACCACCGGAGATTCCCATGAGCCATCGCGCCCTGCACCTCGCCGCCCGCCCGGACGGGACTCCGAAAGACTCGGATTTCGAAATGCACGTGTCCGAATCGGCGGCGCTCGCCGAGGGCCAGATCCGGGTGGCGGTGAAATTCCTGTCGATCGACCCGGCCATGCGCGTGTGGATGAGCGAGCAGAAATCCTATTGGCCGCCGGTGGGCCTGGGCGAAGTGATGCGTTCGGCCGGCATCGGCGAGATCGTCGAATCCCGGAACGAAAAATTTCCGGTCGGCGCCTGGGTCAGCGGCATGACCGGCGCGCAGGACGAACTGGTCTCCGATGGCAAGGGCATGCAGCGCTTTGACGCCAGCCGACTGCCGCATCCCGGCTGGGCCTTGAGCGTATTCGGTGCCACCGGCCTGACGGCGTACTTTGGCTTGCTCGAGATCGGCGCCGCCAAGGCCGGCGAAGTCGTGGTGATATCCGCGGCTTCCGGCGCGGTTGGTTCGGCCGCCGTGCAGATCGCGCGCAACCTCGGTTGCCGCGTCATTGGCATCGCTGGCGGCCCGCAGAAGTGCGCCTACGTGAAGGACGAGCTCGGCGCCGACGCCGTGATCGACTACAAGAACGAAAAAGTGTCGGAAAAACTGCGCGGATATTGCCCGGACGGCATCGACGTCTATTTCGACAACGTCGGCGGCGAGATCCTCGACGCGGTGCTCAAGCGCCTGCGGCTGAAGGCGCGGATCGTGCTTTGCGGCGGCATTTCCCAGTACAACGCCGGCAGCGACGTGCGCGGCCCGGTCAACTATCTGTCGCTGATTTCGGCGCGGGCGCGCATGGAAGGCTTCGTGATCATCGACTACCTGCACCGTAGCGCCGAGGCGTTGGCGGTGATGGCGCCATGGGCGCAGGCCGGCAAGCTCGGCTCAAAGCTGGACATCGTGCATGGCCTGGACCATTTCGCCGAAGCCCTGCGCCGGCTCTACGACGGCAAGAACTTCGGCAAGCAGTTGGTAAAGATCTGAACGACGCCCTGGTCATCGGCGGCGGCGCCGCCGGCCTGATGTGCGCGCTGGTCGCCGGTCAACGCGGCCAGCGCGTGCTGCTCATCGAGCACGCCAATCGTTGCGGCAAGAAGATCCTGATGTCCGGTGGCGGCCGCTGCAATTTCACCAATACCGGCACCATGCCGGCGAACTTCCTGTCGGCCAACCCGCACTACTGCAAGTCGGCGCTGGCTCGTTACACGCCGGGGCATTTCATCGGGATGGTCGAGCGCCACGGCATCGCCTGGCACGAAAAAGAGCTCGGCCAGCTGTTCTGCGACGATTCGTCCAAACAGATCGTGCGCATGCTGCTCGATGAGTGCGCAGCAGCAGGGGTGCGCATTGAGACCAATTGCGTGGTGGCGCGCGTACGTCACGGTGATGCAAGTTTCCATCTCGATACCGCGCTTGGCGCATTCACCGCGTCGGCGCTGGTAGTCGCAACGGGTGGCCTGTCCCTGCCGAGCATGGGCGCGACCGGGTTTGGCTACGAACTTGCTCGTCAATTTCTCCATCGCGTACTACCGACGCGCGCCGGACTCGTAGCG
>JANYBA010000152.1 GCA_025360985.1 Gammaproteobacteria bacterium
ACCACGCCTTCCACATTGCCGGGTCGTAGCGCAGCTCTTCGGGCAGCAGGTGCGGCGGCAGCACCGAGCGGATGCCGATGGCCTGCCTGATCGGCAGCGAATACTTGTGCGCGAATTCGAAGTCGCGCTCGTCGTGGCCGGGCACCGCCATCACCGCGCCGGTGCCATAGCCCATCAGTACGAAATTGGCGGCCCAGATCGGCACCTGCTCGCCGGAAACGGGATGCGTTGCCATCAATCCGGTGGCGAAGCCCTTCTTTTCCTGGGTTTCGAGCTCGGCGGCGGAAACGCCGCCATGCCGGCACTCGGCGATGAATTCCGCCAGTCCGGCGTTGCCATGAGCGGCCTTGGCGGCCAGCGGGTGTTCGGCCGCGATCGCGATATAGGTGACCCCCATCAGGGTGTCGGGACGAGTAGTGAAGACGGTCAGCGGCTCGCTTGCGCCGGCCACCGCGAACTGGATGTCCAGGCCTTCGCTGCGGCCGATCCAGTTGCGCTGCATGGTCTTGACCGCTTCCGGCCAGCCCGGCAATGCATCCAGGCCATCGAGCAATTCCTGGGCGTAGTCGGTGATCTTGAGGAACCACTGCGGGATCTCGCGCTTTTCAACGATGGCGCCGCTGCGCCAGCCGCGACCATCCACGACCTGTTCGTTGGCGAGCACGGTCTGGTCGACCGGATCCCAGTTCACCACCGAATTCTTGCGGTAGACAATGCCCTTCTTGAACAGCCGGGTGAACATGCGCTGCTCGTGCTGGTAGTACTCCGGCGCGCAGGTGGCAAACTCGCGCGTCCAGTCGATGGCGTAGCCCATCGCCTGCAATTGCTCGCGCATATGCTCGATGTTGGCGTAGGTCCACTTGGCCGGGACGGTCATGTTCTTGATCGCGGCGTTTTCGGCCGGCAGGCCGAACGCGTCCCAGCCCATCGGCTGCAGCACGTTGAAGCCGGTCATGCGCTTGTAGCGGCTGATCACGTCGCCGATGGTGTAGTTGCGGACGTGGCCCATGTGCAACGCGCCGGAAGGATACGGCAGCATCGACAGGCAGAAGTACTTGGGTCGACCGGGATCTTCGCTCACCTCGAAGGCGCGGCTGTCCCGCCAATGGCGTTGCGCGGCGGACTCGATGGCCTTCGGGTCGTAGCTGCCCGAATCGGGGGTGGCGTGCATGGGAGGATGAAGAACGAGAATTGCTGGCGCCAAGAGTACCGCAGCAGGCCTCCCGGCGACACCGTCGCCGCGGTTTTCCGCTTGATTCCCGCTTGATTCCGCCCGTATCTGGCACCATTAGGCGTTGAACCCGAACGGAACCACCCGATGACCGACGCCAGCCACGTATTCGACGCCAGCCTCGCCAATTTCGAGCAGGACGTCCTGAAAGCTTCCCTGCAGGCGCCGGTGCTGATCGACTTCTGGGCCACTTGGTGCGGCCCCTGCAAGTCGCTCGGTCCGATCCTGGAAAAGCTCGCGGCGGAATTCAACGGCGCCTTCCGGCTGGCCAAGGTCGACGTCGACCAGGAACAGCAGCTGGCGGGCTATTTCCAGATCAAGTCCATTCCGACGGTCATGCTGGTCAAGGGCGGGGAGATCGTCGATGGCTTCCCGGGCGCCGTTCCCGAGGGGCAATTGCGGGAATTCCTGCGCCACCACGGCATCGAACCCAAGCCCGCGGCGGAGGCCCCGTCGGCCGCTGAGACCGAATCGGCGCCGGCCGATCCGCACCAGGAAGTCATCCGCCTGCGCCACGCCGTCCAGGCCGAGCCGGAGCAGGACGCGCTGAAGCTGGAGCTCGCCTTGGCTTTGCTGGCCACGGGCGCCAGCGCGGAAGCCGAGCAGATCCTGGACGCCCTGCCGGCGAATCTGGCGACCGACGACCGCGCGATCCGGGCCCGTGCGCGCCTCGGATTCGCCGCCGTGCTCAGGGACGCGCCCCCGCGCCAGCCCCTGCTCGCGGCGATCGCCGCCGATCCCGGCGACCTGCGCGCCCGGCATCTGCTCGGCGTGCGCCTGATCCTTGAAGGCGAGGCCCGCGACGGCATGGAGCAGTTCCTGGCGATGCTCCGCCAGGACCGGAAATTCGATGACGGCCTTGCGCGCAAGGCGCTGATCGAGGCGTTTCGGATCGTCGATGACGCCGACCTGGTGGGCGAGTACCGGCGCAAGATGGCGTCCCTGCTGTTCTGAACCCCCAAGGCTGGCATATGCTGGCCGTCCGGTTTCCCGTCCGCCTGGCCCATGCAAAAGGAAGAGCTTTCCCAGGAAGAACTCTCGGCCCTGCTCGGCAGCTACATGCCCGAGATCCAGGGCTACCGGGTCTTGCGCCAGATCGGCAAGGGCGGGATGTCCTACGTTTACCTGGGCGTGCAGGTCTCGCTCGACCGCCAGGTCGCGATCAAGGTCATGTCGCCGACGGCGCTGGCCGATGAAAAAAGCAAGCAGCGCTTCGAGCAGGAGGCGCGCACCATCGCCAAGCTCGAGCACCCGTGCATCGTCGGCATCCACGAGGTCGGACGCACGCCCCAGGGCCTGATGTACTACGTGATGCCCTATCTTGCGAAGGGCCACCTGGGCCAGCGCGACTTCAGCCAGGAGGAAGAACGCGCGGTCGACGTGCTGCGTTCCCTGCTGTCGGCGCTGGAGTATGCGCACACGCGCGGGATCGTCCATCGCGACGTCAAGGCCGAGAACGTCCTGTTCGACAACGCCGACCGGCCCTTGCTCACCGACTTCGGCATCGCCCTGACCCGCAAGGACAGCACGCGCATCACCACCGCCGGCCTGGCCATCGGCAGCGGCGGTTACATGGCGCCGGAACAGGCGCGCGGCGAGCCCGTGGATGGCCGCGCCGATCTCTACAGCGTCGGCGTGCTCACCTACGAGATCCTGAGCGGCAAGCTGCCGTTCGAGTCCTCCGATCCGCTCGGCCTGGCCCTGATGCATGCCCAGGACCCGATTCCGCGCCTGTCGGCGGCGCACGGGCACTGGCAGGCATTCATCGACCGGGCCATGGCCAAATCGCCGGAAAACCGTTTCCGCAATGCCCAGCAGATGCTGGTGGCGCTCAACCAGATCGTCGGTGGCGCCCGCCAGGCGACCACGGCCCCGGTCGCGCCTTCCGTTTCCGCGCCAGTTCGGGCCGCCGCGAAACCGGCGCCGGCACCGGCCCCCGCCGCGCCAAAAGCGGCGCCGCGGACGGCCCGCAAGATATCGCCGCAGTTCGCCGCCCTCGTCCTGTCCAGCAGCGTCTTGCTGGTGGCCCTGGTCCTGCTCTGGATGCGCTCGGGCTCCAAGCCGGAAACCGCGAACCAGGAATTCTTCACGCCCTCGGCGCAGCCGGCGATGGCGCAACCGGTTGCCGCGCCCGTGCCCACGCCCACGCCGGCACCCCCGACCGAAGCCGCGGCACCCGACGGCGCGCTCGCGCAGCCGCCCGCCGTCGACGCGGCCGAGGCCGTCGTCGAGCCACCACCACTGGTGGAAGCGGCGGCGGTCCCTGCGGATACCGGTGCCGGCGACCTGCCCTGGGCCAAGCTCGCGGCCGATGTCACCGTGGTCCGCCTCGACTACGACCCCAACGTCCCCGGCGCGCGGCAACTGATCGCAGCGCGGCGGCAACTGGACAAGAAGCAGTTGGCGGCACCCCCCGGCGACAACGCCATCGATTCGCTGATGGCCGCCAAGCGCCTGTCGGCTGATCCCCTGGCGCTGGCCAAGCTCGACACCGAGGCGATTACCACCATCGGCAAGTTCCTCGTGGAAGGAATCAAGACCAGTCGCGACGACATCGTGCGGACAACCTATCTGCGTACCCAGCAATTCACCCACGACAGCGGCCAGGCCAATGCGCCGGGCTGGAAAGTCGCGCGTGCCGCCCTGGTCGCGCCGCTGGTCGCGCGGCTGGAGGCGGCGACCCAGCACCAGGATCGTGCAGCCATCGACAAGGCCAAGGCCCTGGCGCAATCCCTGGAAGTCGCGCCCACGCTCCTGGAACCGGCCTGGTCGGCCGCGGTGGTGGTGGAGAAACCGGTTCCGGTCGTCCGCAATACCGGACCGGCCATGGTCACCATCCAGCCCGGGCTGGCGGTGATGCGCAACAAGGTCACGCGCGCCGAATACGCGCAGTTCACCAATGCCACGCAACGACCGGTGACCCGCTGCCGCAACCGCCTGGCGCCGATCACGATCAAAAAGCGCCTGTGGACCGATCCGGGATTCGTGCAGACCGATTCCCACCCGGTGGTGTGCATCAGCCACGACGACGCCGCGGCCTATGCGCAATGGCTGGGCCAGCGCACCGGGAATACTTATCGCTTGCCGACGCTTGCCGAGTGGCAGTTGATGGCCGGCTATCGCGGCAACGCCGACCCCTGCCAGGACGGAAGACTGGATTGCACCGAGGTCGACGGAACGGTTCCCGCGAGCCAGGGGCCGGCCAGCCCGATGGGTCTGAACGGAGTCCACGGCAACACCCGCGAGTGGCTCGAGGACTGCGCCGGTGGCTGCAACCGCCGGCAGGTCGCCGGCCTGGGCTGGCGCGACAAGGCCGCGCGCGCCGACGCGGTTCGCGCCAGCGGTTTCGATGCCCATGTCGGTTTCGACGACATCGGTTTCCGGCTGGTTCGCGCCGACGGCGGCAAGCCCTGACCACTCGATGGCGCGCCGTCCGGCTAGAATGCCCGCATGGGCAAATTGCAGACGTATTTTCTTTCCGGCTTGCTGACGCTGCTGCCGATCTGGCTGGTCTGGATCGTGTTCAAGTTCGTCTTCGTGCTGTTGTCCGACCTCAGCAAGCCGGTCATCGGCCCGCTGACTTCCGAACTTGCCGCCGGCGATCCGGCCATGCTCGGCTGGTTGTCCGATCCCTGGGTGCAAACGGCGATCGCCCTGTTCGCCACCCTGGTGTTCATCGTCGCGATCGGCGCCATGGGACCGCGCGTCCTGGGGCAGCGCCTGTTGATGGGATTCGAGGCGCTGATCGCGCGCATTCCGCTGGCCAAGTCGGTCTACGGCAGCGCCCGGCAACTGCTGGACATGCTGCAGACCAAGCCGGGCAGCTCGCAGCGTGTCGTCTTGCTCGACTTCCCGCACGCCGGCATCAAGGCGATCGGCTTCGTGACGCGTTCCTTCCACGACGAAGCGACCGGGCGGGAGCTGGCGGCCGTGTACGTGCCGACCACGCCCAACCCCACCGGCGGTTACCTCGAACTGGTGCCGGTGGAACTGCTGACGCCGACCGATTGGTCGGTGGACCAGGCCATGACCTTCATACTTTCGGGCGGCGCGGTCAGCCCGAACGAGCGCATTCCCTTCCAACGTCAGGACGGCCCATGATCGGCGATACCCGCTCGCAGAAACTGTTCATCGTGCTGGCCGCGTTCTTCTGCGTGAACGCCGTGCTCGCCGAGTTCATCGGCGTCAAGATCTTCGCGCTCGAGGACACGCTCGGGCTCGCGCCATGGCAGTGGAACCTGTTCGGCCAGAGCGGCTCGCTGAACTTCACCGCCGGCACCTTGTTGTGGCCGATCGTGTTCATCATGACCGACACCATCAACGAGTATTACGGCCAGCGCGGCGTGCGCTTCATCAGCTGGCTGGCGGTGGGCTTGATCCTGTACGGGTTCGCCTTCGCCTTCATCGCCATCCACCTCGCGCCGGCGGCGTGGTGGGTGGGCGTGGCGCAGAACCAGGGCGTTCCCGACTACCAGGCGGCGTTCGCGGCGGTA
>JANYBA010000182.1 GCA_025360985.1 Gammaproteobacteria bacterium
CTGGTGCGAGTTGAAGTCGCAGTACGGGCATTTGCGCACGCACCATGGGATATGGATGTACAGCGACAGCGGCGGTACTTTCAGCTCCCTCCCCTGCACGGAAGGGGAGGGTTGGGGAGGGGTTTTCGAAGGCGACATGTCAATCATTGACCCCCTCCCAGCCTCCCCCTGCTCGCAGGGGGAGGAGCAGATGGCGCAACGCCGCCAAAGCCCGGCCACGGTGGCTGACGCGGTTCTTCAGCCCCGGCGACAATTCTGCTGCCGATTTGCCCAGCACCGGATCGAAGAACACCGGGTCGTAGCCGAAGCCACCGTCGCCACGCGGCGCGTCGAGGATGCGGCCTTCCCAGAGGCCCTCGGCGATCACCGGCTGCGGATCGTCGGCGTGGCGCAGCAGGACGATCAGCGAATAGAAGCGCGCCGTGCGCTGCGGTTCGGCAATGCCGGCCAGCTCGGCCAGCAGCTTGTGGATATTGCCGGCGGCGTCGCCGTGCACGCCGGCGTAGTGGGCACTGACCAGCCCCGGCGCGCCGTCGAGCGCGTCGACGATCAACCCGGAATCGTCGGCGAGCGCCGGCAACCCCGTGCAGGCGCAAGCATGGCGCGCCTTGATCAGGGCGTTCTCAACGAAGGTCTGGCCGTTCTCGATTGCATCTTCGACGCCGAGCTCGCCCTGCGTGACCAACGAGTAATCCAGGCCTTCGAGCAGCGGCTGGATTTCGGCGAGCTTGCCGCGATTGGACGTCGCGAGCACCAATCGCTTCACGCGTGCCCCAGTGCCTCGCGCTGCTTGGCGACCAGTTGCGCAACGCCGAGTTCGGCCAGCAACAACAGCGCGTCCATCTCGCTGCGGCGGAAAGCGTGGCCCTCGGCCGTGCCTTGCACCTCGATGAAGCCGCCGCCGTCGTTCATCACCACGTTCATGTCGGTGTCGCAGTTCGAATCCTCGGCGTAGTCGAGGTCGAGCACCGGTACGCCCTGGTAGATGCCGACCGAGATCGCGGCGACCGCGCCGAAGACCGGGTCGCGGGCGAGGTCGCCGCGCTGGCGCAGCACGGCGATGGCGTCGCACAAGGCGACATAGGCGCCGGTGATCGCCGCGGTGCGGGTGCCGCCATCGGCCTGGAGCACGTCGCAATCGAGGGTGATGGTGCGCTCGCCCAGCGCCTTGCGATCGACGCAGGCGCGCAGTGAACGACCGATCAGGCGCTGGATTTCCAGCGTTCGCCCGCCCTGTTTGCCTTGCGCGGCCTCGCGGCCCATGCGGCTGTGGGTGGAGCGGGGCAGCATGCCGTATTCGGCGGTCACCCAGCCTTCGCCCTTGCCGCGCAGGAAACCGGGAACGCGGTTCTCGACACTGGCGTTGCACAGCACGCGGGTCTCGCCGAAGCTCACCAGCACCGAGCCTTCGGCGTGTCGCGTGTAGTGGCGCTGCAGACTGATCGCGCGCAGTGCGTCGGCTGCGCGGCCGCTTGGGCGGGTGGGTTCGGACATGGCGACAGCGATCCGCAATGGAAGGTCGGCTAGACTACCATCCGCTTAATTAATGCCGGCGTCTTCGCGCCGAACCCTGCAATTCACCGAATTCCCGGGAGAACGCCTTGATCCGCAGCATGACCGCTTTCGCCACCGGCGAGCGCGCCACCGCATGGGGTGTGCTGGGTTGTGAATTGCGCGCGGTGAACCACCGGTTCTTCGAACTCGGCCTGCGGCTGCCGGAGGAACTGCGCGCCGCGGAGCCCGCATTGCGCGAGCGCATCGGTCAGAAAGTCACGCGCGGCAAGCTCGATGTGATCCTGCGCGTGCGTGCGCCCGAGGGCGGCCGCGGCGAACTGCATAGCAATGTGGCGCTGCTGGCGCGCCTTTCGGAACTCGCGCTGGACCTGGAAGCGCGCTTCCCGCGACTGCATACGGATTTCGCGACGCTGCTGCAATTTCCCGGCGTGCTTGAGCAACCCGAAATCGATACCGCCGGCCTCCAGGCGGAAGCGTTGGGATTGCTCGATGCCACGTTGAACGAATTCGTCCGTGCACGCGAACGCGAAGGCGAGAAACTCGCCGCTGGCATGCGCGATCGCATCGAGGCCATCGGCGCGCTGGTGCAAAGCGTGCGCGGCTGGATGCCGGAAATCCGCGTCGCCCTGCGCTCCAAGCTC
>JANYBA010000199.1 GCA_025360985.1 Gammaproteobacteria bacterium
CGCGCGGTCGCCACTGCCGAAGCCGGCGACTACCCGGAAGACTTCAAGACCATGAAGCGGGAAACGGCCCGCTTCTACTTCGCCCGGCTGCTGCCGCGCATCCGCCAGCACGATGCCGCGATACGCAGCGGCGCAGCGAGCCTGCAGGCGCTGGATGCGGGATTGTTCGACAGCTGACTTAGAACCGCATCCTGGTCGCCGTCGCCACCGCCTCGGTGCCGGTTTCGACCGGCTTGCCGCTGGCATCGAAAGTGTCCAGCGTCAGCGTCGAGTGGTATGAGTTGCCGTCCGCCGATAGAGTGATTTTCTCGACCAGCACGCCGTGACCCGCCGGCATCCAGCCGCCGCCCTCGGTGATCTGCTTGAACTCGGCGGGAGCCTTGGTCAAGAAGAACGAATACCTGGCCAAGTACTCGCGCGGCCCGGTTTTCTTCCAGATGCCGTAGGCGGGTGGAACCGGCGGCACGTCGTCGTAGTTGGACGATTCGGTCATGGTGCCGCCGGCGTTGAAGACGTACAGAAAGCCCAGGTCCTTCACTGCCGCGAACGCGCCGGTCCGGACCTGCACGTGACCCTGCCAGGCGCCCACCAGTGACGGAACCGCGCCGGTCTTGCCTGCGCTGGCGAACGATGTCGCCCAATAGCTTCCCGCCAACACCAACACCAAACTGGCCAGTACGATGATCGTCGACTTCTTCATGGTGCTCCTCCCGGGTTGCCCGGGCCATTAAAGCAAAACCCGCCAGTTGGCGGGTCTTGAAACGGCTCATTCGCCTCGAGTGGGTCGCGTCGGCCGATCCGCAGGCAGCAAGTGCCTGCCTCTTGCTTCCTGATCAACCTCTACGAATTGGTCGGGACGGCGGGATTCGAACCCACGACCCTTTGCCCCCCAGGCAAATGCGCTACCAGGCTGCGCTACGCCCCGACTTTGTTGAAATTATACGTGATTTGCCCGGTAGGAGCGCTCATGAGCGCGACCCATTAGCGCCGGAGCAGGACCAGGAGTTCTTCCAGTTCCTGGCGTATCTGCCGGACGATCTGGGTGGAGATGCCCGAGCTCGAGCGCGCCGGTTCGCCTTCCAGGCGCTGGCGGGCGCCGCTGATCGTATAGCCCTCTTCGTAAAGCAGGCCGCGGATCTGCCGGATCATCAACACGTCGTGGCGCTGGTAGTAGCGGCGGTTGCCGCGGCGCTTGACCGGGGTGAGGCTCTCGAATTCGGTTTCCCAGTAGCGCAGCACGTGCGGCTTGACGTCGCACAGCTCGCTCACCTCGCCAATGGTGAAGTAGCGCTTGGCCGGGATCGGCGGAAGCTCGCGGTTGCTGCCGGGATCAAGCATTCACGGTGCCGACGAAGGCCTCCACGCGTTCACGCAGTTTCTGACCCGGGCGGAAGGTGACCACGGTGCGGGCGGAGATCGGGATCTCTTCGCCGGTCTTGGGATTGCGGCCGGGCCGCTGGTTCTTCTGGCGCAGGTCGAAGTTGCCGAAGCCGGACAGCTTGATACTGCGGCCACGCTCAAGGCCGTCGCGCAACGCATCGAAAAACGCGTCGACGAATTCCTTGGCTTCACGTTTGTTCAATCCAACCTCTTCGAACAATCGTTCGGCCATCTCGGCCTTGGTCAACGCCATGTCATCCCCTGAGTCTTGCGCCGCATTCCGTCGCGAGCTCCGCGACGGCCTCGGAGACCGCTTGGTCGGCGTCCCAGTCTGTTAGCGTGCGGTAAACGTCCTGCAGAATCAAGCCCATAGCGAGGCTCTTTGTACCGGTTTCTAGACCGGGGCCACGGTACTGGTCGAACAGGACGACCGAATGCAGGAGCTCGCCCAAGGTCCGCCGCAGGCAAGCTTCCAGCTCCGCCCACGGGGTGCTTTCCGGGACGACCAGGGCGAGGTCGCGGCGTACCGAGGGGAAGCGCGACAGGTCGCCGGCCGCGGGCAAGGCGCGTGCCACCAGCGCGTCCAGCTCCAGCTCGAAACCGACGACTTCGCCGTCGAGGTCCAGCGCTTTGGCCAGGCGTGGATGCAGGTGGCCGACCCAGCCGATTCGGCGACCGTCGCGCCAGACCGAGGCGCTGCGGCCGGGGTGGCCGAAAGCGTCTTCGCCGGGCCGGAATTCGGCCCGGGCATCGGCCAAGGCCAGCAACCCTTCGACTTCGGCCTTGAGGTCATAGAAGTCGACTTCGCGCGCGCCGCTCGCCCACTGCTCGGCGTCCGCCCGCCCGGTGGCAAGCGCGGCGATGCGGCGGGTTTCGACCGGCGCTTCGCCGGCGGGCGCGGCATGGAAGCTGCGACCCAACTCGAACAAACGAACGCGGTCCTGCTGGCGGGCGCGATTGCGACGCAGCGACTCGGCCAGGCCCGGCAATAGCGACGTGCGCATCACGCCGAGTTCGTTGTTCAGCGGATTCGCCAACGCGACGGCGCCGTGGTCCAACTGCCAGCATTTGAGCAATTCGGCATCGACGAAGGCGTAGTTGATCGCTTCCAGGAAGTCGTGCGCGCACAGCAACCGACGCAGGCTGCCGTCGATCACGCGGGTTTCGCTCGGCGCGGCCAGCACGATCTCGCCGGCCGGCAACCGCGTCGGGATGGCGTCGTAGCCATGGATTCGGGCGATTTCCTCGATCAGGTCCTCTTCGATGGCGATGTCGAAACGGCGCGTCGGCGCCAGCACCGACCAGCCGTCGTCGGTGTTGGCGACCTGCATGCCAAGGGCGCGCAGGATGCGCTCGACTTCGCTGTCGGCGATCGCCACGCCGAGCAGGCGCGACAATCGCGCGCGGCGCAGCGCCACCAGGGCCGGTTTCGGCAGGTGCTCGCTCAGTACCGCTTCGCTGATCGGGCCGGCCTGGCCGCCCATGACCTGCTGCACGAGGGCGGTTGCGCGTTCGATGGCGAAACGCGGCAATTCCGGATCCACGCCGCGTTCGAAACGGTGTCCGGCATCGGTATGCATGCCGAGCCGGCGGGCGCGGCCAATGATGGCGCTCGGCGCCCAGTGCGCCGCTTCGAAGAACACCCGGGTCGTCGCACCGGTGACGCGGGTATCCCAGCCACCCATCACGCCGCCGAGCGCGACCGCGCGGTCGCCATCGGTAACGACGAGGAACTGCTCGTCCAACCCCACGACGCGCTCATCGAGCAGTTTCAGTGTTTCGCCTGGTCGCGCGCGGCGCACGCCGATCGGCCCGCGCAAGGTGTCGGCGTCGAAGGCGTGCAGCGGCTGGCCAAGCTCGAGCATGACGTAGTTGCTGATGTCCACCAAGGGACTGATCGGCCGCAAGCCGGCGCGTTTCAGGCGCTCGGTCATCCACAGTGGCGACTTGGAACCGGGATCGAAGCCCTCGACGATCCGGCCGCAGAACCGTGGGCAATCGGCCCCGGCATGCAGCTCCACGGAGAATTCATCGTTCGACTCGAGCTTGGCTTCGGGAATCTCCATCGCGGCAACATTGGTGCCCAGCGCCGCGGCGACGTCGAAAGCGACGCCGCGCACGCTGAAGCAGTCGGCGCGGTTCGGCGTGAGTTTGAGCTCGAAGCTCGAATCCGGCAGGCCGAGATAGTTCGCCAAAGGCGTGCCGACGGGCGCATCGGCGGGCAGTTCGAGCAGGCCGGACGCATCGGCGTCGATCGCCAACTCCTTGGCCGAACAGAGCATGCCAACGCTGTCGACGCCGCGCAGCTTGGTCGCCTTGATCGCCAGGCCACCGGGCAGCATTGCGCCGACGGTCGCCAGCGGCGCTTTCACCCCGGGGCGCGCGTTGGGAGCGCCGCACACGATCTGCAGCGGCTCGCCCGATCCGGTCGACACCTGGCAGACCTGCAGCCGATCGGCTTCGGGATGTTTCGTCGTCGCCACGATCTCCGCGACCACCACGCCCGCGAGCGCCGAACCGATCGCTTCGATGTTCTCGACCTCCAGGCCGATGGCGGTCAGGCGCGCGGCCAGTTCGCCGCGCGAGGCGGCGACAGTGACGTGTTCGCGCAGCCAGCTTTCCGGGAATTTCATGCGAACTGACTCATGCGAATTGACCCAGGAAGCGGCTGTCGTTCTCGAAGAAGCTGCGCAGGTCGTTGACGCCGTAGCGCAGCATGGCGAAGCGCTCGACGCCCATGCCGAAGGCGAAGCCGGTGTAGCGCTCGGGATCGATGCCGACATTGGCCAACACCTTGGGGTGAACCATGCCGCAGCCGAGCACTTCCAGCCAACGCTTGCTGCCGTCCGCTTGCTGCCAGGCGATGTCCACTTCCGCCGACGGCTCGGTGAAGGGGAAATAGCTGGGCCGGAAGCGCATCTCGAAGTCGCGTTCGAAGAAGGCGCGGACGAATTCCGACAGCGTGCCCTTGAGGTCGGCGAAACTCGAAGTCTCGTCGACCAGCAAGCCCTCGACCTGGTGGAACATCGGCGTGTGGGTCTGGTCGGAATCGGAGCGGTAGACCTTGCCGGCGGCGATCATCCGCAGCGGCGGCTTGTGTTCCGTCATGAAGCGCACCTGCACGCCCGAGGTGTGCGTTCTCAGCAAACGACCGTCCGGGAAATAGAAGGTGTCGTGCATTGCCCGCGCCGGGTGGTGCGGCGGGAAATTCAGCGCCTCGAAGTTGTGCCAGTCGTCTTCGATTTCCGGGCCGTCGGAAAGCTGGTAGCCGAGCCGCGCGAAGATGTCGGTCATGCGCTCGAGCGTGCGCGAGACCGGATGCAGGTTGCCGAGGCCGTTGCCGCGACCCGGCAGGGTGACGTCGAAGAGCTCGGTGGCCAGGCGCTGGTCGAAGGCGGCGTCTTCGAGCACGAGCTTGCGCGTGGCGATCGCCTCGGTGACCGCTTCCTTGGCCCGGTTGACCTGTTCGCCGAAGGCTTTGCGCTGGTCGGGTGGCAAGGCGCCGAGTTGCTTGAGCTGGCCGGTGATGCTGCCGGCCTTGCCAAGCAGGGCAACGCGCAGCGCGTCGAGGCCATCCAGGCTGGCGGCGGCTTCGACGTCGGCCAGGGCGGCCTTGGTGAGGGTCTCGATTTCGCTCATGTCGTTCATATTCGGGAGCTTACCCGACTGCACAAACGAGATGGGGAAGGACTCGCGCCCTTCCCCACTCTATCGCTTTGTGGGAGCGGCTTCAGCCGCGACCGGGTAGTGCCTTATGCCGCGAGCGCGCGCTTGGCCTGCTCGGCGATCTTGCCGAACGCGGCCGGATCGTGGATCGCCAGGTCAGCCAGGGCCTTGCGGTCCAGGGTGATGTTGGCTTTCAACAAGCCATTCATGAAGCGGCTGTAGCTCAGTCCATGCAGGCGGGCGGCGGCGTTGATGCGCACGATCCACAGGCTGCGGAACTGGCGCTTGCGCTGTTTGCGGCCGATGTA
>JANYBA010000244.1 GCA_025360985.1 Gammaproteobacteria bacterium
CGGGAATTCTCGTCGGAAATTTGTTGGTGTCGCCGCGCCGGAATCTCTAAATCAACGCCAGCGCCGCAGCACCAAGGTCGCATTGGTGCCACCAAAGCCGAAGCTGTTCGACATCACCGTGGTCAGCTCGGCAGCGCGCGATTGCGTGACCAGGGGCAGGCCGGCCGCGGCCGGATCCGGGTTGTCGACATTGATCGAACCGGCGATGAAGCCGAGCTCCATCATCAGCAGGCAGTAGATCGCCTCGTGCACGCCGGCGGCGCCGAGCGAGTGCCCGGACAGCGACTTGGTCGAGGAGAACGGCGGCACCTTGTCGGCGAAGACGTCGCGCAGGGCGCCAAGTTCGGCGACATCGCCGACCGGCGTGGAAGTGCCATGGGTGTTGACGTAGTCGATCGGCGCGTCGACGGTGGCCAGCGCCTGGCGCATGCAGCGCGCCGCGCCTTCGCCGGAGGGCGCGACCATGTCGGCGCCGTCGGACGTTGCGCCGTAGCCGACGATTTCGGCAAGGATGCGCGCGCCGCGCGCCTGCGCGTGCTCGAGCGCTTCCACCACCACCACGCCGCCGCCGCCGGCGATGACGAAACCATCGCGATCGGCATCGTAGGCGCGCGAGGATTTTTCCGGCGTGGCGTTGTACTTCGAGGACAGCGCGCCCATGGCGTCGAACATCACCGTCTGCGACCAGTGCAGTTCCTCGCCGCCGCCGGCGAAGACGATGTCCTGCTTGCCGAGCTGGATCTGTTCCATGGCCGCGCCGATGCAATGCGCCGAGGTCGCGCAGGCCGAGGAGATCGAATAATTGACGCCGCGGATGCCGAACACCGTGGCGAGGTTCGCCGACACCGTCGAGCACATCGTCCGCGGCACCATATACGGCCCGACCCGGCGCACGCCCTTGTTGCGCAGCAGGTCGGCGGTCTCGATCGTGTTGGCGCAGGAGCCACCGCCGGAACCGGCGATCACGCCGATGCGCGGGTCGCGGATCTGCTCCAGGCCCAGTCCGGCATCGGCGAGGGCGTCCTGCATCGACAAGCAGGCATAGGCCGAGGTGTCGGACATGAAGCGCTTCTGCTTGCGGTCCAGGCGCGCGTCGAGATCGACCTCCGGCTGGCCGGCGACCTGGCTGCGGAAGCCCATCTCGGCGTATTCGGGGATCGCCCGGATGCCCGAGCGGCCCTCGCGCAAGGAGCGGGCGACGCTGTCGCGGTCGTTGCCGAGGCAGGACACGAGACCGAGGCCGGTGATGACGACGCGTTTCATGGTGCAGCTCTCTTGCGCTGACTCAGAGCGAATCGGTGGATGTGAACAATCCGACCCGCAGGTCGGTGGCGGTATAGATTTCGCGGCCGTCGACCAGCATGCGGGCATCGGCGATCGCCAGGATCAGTTTACGCTCGACCACGCGCTTGAGGTCGACAATGTATTCGACTTTCTTCGCGCTCGGCAGCACCTGGCCGGCGAACTTCACCTCGCCTACGCCCAGGGCGCGACCGCGGCCCGGGTTGCCCTTCCAGCACAGGAAGAATCCGACCAGCTGCCACATCGCGTCCAGGCCCAGGCAGCCGGGCATCACCGGGTCGCCCTCGAAATGGCAGGCGAAAAACCACAGGTCCGGGTGGATGTCGAGTTCGGCGCGGATATGGCCCTTGCCAAAGGCGCCGCCTTCGTCGCTGATCGAGGTGACGCGATCCATCATCAGCATGTTCGGCAACGGCAGGCGGCCGTTACCAGGACCGAACATCCCGCCGTGGCCACAGACGAGCAGTTGGTCGCGATCAAAAGAAGCTTGCATGTCTCTCCAGGCGGGCGCTGCTCAGTGCGACAGCATACAACAGCGGCCTTTTTGGACCCGTAGTTCCCGCGCCCTACGCCTGCGCACGGACGCCGGCTTCAGGTGAACCGAGTCAGCTGAACCCAGTCAGCTGAACCCAGTCAGCTGAACAAGGCGAGCACCTCGTCACGGCTGAGGTTGCGGCTCTCGCTGTCGCGCCGACCGCGGTACTCGAAACTGCCGGCGGCCAGGCCGCGCTCGGACACCACCACCCGGTGCGGGATGCCGATCAGTTCCATGTCGGCGAACATGCCGCCCGGGCGCAGGCCGCGGTCGTCCAGGCAGGCCTCGACGCCGCGCGCCCGCAATTCCTCGTACAAGGCGTCGGCGGCGGCGCTGACCGCGGCATCGCCCTTGGGGTTGATCACGCAGACGGCGACCCGCCACGGCGCCATCGGCTCGGGCCAGATGATGCCGTTGGCGTCGAAGTTCTGCTCAATTGCGGCGGCGACGATCCGGCTCACGCCGATGCCGTAGCAACCCATGAACATCACCTGCGCCTTGC
>JANYBA010000269.1 GCA_025360985.1 Gammaproteobacteria bacterium
GGGAGAAGGTGGCCCGCAGGGCCGGATGAGGGTACGCCGGCTGCCGAACCCTCATCCCTACCCTTCTCCCGGGGGGGGAAGGGAAAAGCAATGGAGCCGCGCAGGTTGAGGCCATTGCGGTAGGCGAATTCCCCGAGTCCGTTCTCGTAGACCTCGGTCAGGAAGGCCGCCGTGCCGGCATCGAGCTCATAGGCGTCGATGCGGATTTCCGGCGGCACCACCGCCTTGTAGTAGCTGACGCCGGCGATCAGGTGCAGCAGGCGCAAGGCTTGTTCGACCGCCGCGGCGCGCGCCGCGTCCAGCACGCAAGGCGTGCCCGGAAAGCGGATGATCTCGGTCAATTCCGGGCCATCGTCGAAGGCATACACCAGGCGCGCTTCGCCATTGGCGGGGTCGAAACCGCAGCGCACGAAGCGGAAAGCGCGGATAGAGGCACGATCGAACATGGTCTCAGTCATCGAGCACTTCCTCCGCCGGCAAGGCGCGCAGGTTGTAGCGATTGGCCATGACCTGGCCGTAGGCGCCGGCGGTAGCGATCAGCACGACATCGCCCTCGGCGGTGGCCATCGGCAGCGCGCGGCGACGGCCGAGTACGTCGCCGGATTCGCAGATCGGGCCCACGACTTCGGCCGGGGTGCCGTCGGGCTCGCCAAGTCGGGAGAGGTTGACGATTTCGTGCCAGGCGCCGTACAGCGCCGGTCGCAGCAAGGCGTTCATGCCGGCGTCGAGACCGATCCGGCGCACGCCGAGCTTGTCGCCGTGCTGGGTCACGCGCGTGAGCAACGCGCCCGCTTCCGCCACCAGGTAGCGGCCCGGCTCGATCCAGAGCGCGTATTGCGGCCAGGTGGCCTTGGCCTCGGACAGCGCCTGGGCGAACGCGGCGACATCGAAATCGTCGGCGTCAGGCGTATAGGCGACGCCGAGTCCACCGCCGACATCGATGGCCGAAACGGTTCCGATGTGGTCCGCCAGCTCGACCAGCTGTGCGTAGACCTGGGGCCAGTGGCGGACATCGACGATGCCGCTGCCGACATGCGCATGCAGGACGGTGATCCGTGCATCCGCCTTGCGCGCCGCCGCGACGAACACCGGCAAGGCATCCATCGACAGCCCGAATTTTGCCTCGCGGCCGCCGGTGCGGACCTTTTCGTGGTGGCCGAGGCCATAACCCGGATCGATGCGCAGGACGATCTGCCGGCCGGAAAACAGCTCCGGCCAATGCTGCAGTGGATAGACGCTGTCGAGCGTGACCCAGACGTCGCGGGCGATCGCCGTGGCGTATTCGGCGCGCGGCGCGAAGCTGGGCGTGAACAGGACGCGGGTCGGGTCCAGCCCCGGCAACGCTGCGAACAGGTGTTCGAGCTCGGCGCCGGAGACGCATTCGAAACCGAAGCCCTCTGCCTCCAGCGTGGCCAGGATCGCCGGGTGTGGATTGGCCTTGAGCGCGTAAAAGCGCCGGTCGACCGCGCCGATATCGGCCAGCGCCCGGGCCCGCGCCCGCACCGTCGGCAGGTGGTAGACGTAACGTGGCGTGCCCGCGGCGGCGCAGGCGAGCAGGCGCTCGCGTTCGAGCGCCCACCAGGATTGGCGCCGCGCGGTCGGCGCGGCCGCGATTTGCCGCCAGCTCGGGCCGAAGACTTCGGTGGCATCGACCGGCATCGCGCCGGACTGGATCAGCTTCTCGTGCAGCCTCGGCAGCAGGCCGTCGGCCAGCGCTTCGTCGACCACGAAGGTGAGGTTGAGGTCGTTCGAACTCTGCGAGACCAGGTGCACGCGCTCGCGGCCGAATTCGCCCCAGATGTCGGTGAGCTTGTGCAGCAGCGAACGCATGCCGCGGCCGACCAGGGTCACGGCGCTGCACGGCGCGATCACCTTGACCCGGCAGACCTCGGCCAGGTCGGCGCACAGGGCGTCGAGCACGTTCGAGCTGACCAGGTTGTCGGACGGATCGAGCGAAACGGTCACGTTCGCCTCGGAGGAGCCGATCAGGTCCACCGACAGGCCATGGCGCTTGAAGCGCTCGAAGATGTCGGCGAGGAAACCGACCTGTTGCCACATGCCGATGGTTTCCATCGACACCAGCACGATGCCGCGCCGCGAACTGATCGCCTTGACACCGGGCAATGTCACCGCGCGGTGGTCGATCACCGTGCCGGCCAGCTCCGGCCGCTCGGTGTCGCGGATCCACAAGGGCACGCGCGCTTCGCGGCAGGGATGGATGCAGCGCGGGTGCAACACCTTGGCGCCGGTGGTGGCGATTTCCTGCGCTTCCTCGTAATCGAGGCGCGACAACAGCCGCGCGTCCGGCACGGCGCGCGGATTGGCGGTGAACATGCCAGGCACGTCGGTCCAGATTTCGACGCGCCTGGCCTGCAGCAGGGCGCCGAAGTAACAGGCGGATGTGTCGGAGCCGCCGCGACCGAGGATCGCGGTGCCGCCGTCCGGATGCCGGGCAATGAATCCCTGCGTGACCAGGAGCCGGGCGTTGCGGTCGAAGCGGGCGCGCAATTCTTCGTCGCCCTGGTAGTGGCAGGACACCGACAGGCGGCGCGCCCACTCGTTCTGGTTCGGCAAGGCGCGCGCCACCAGCCAGTCGCGGGCGTCGAGCCAGTCCACGGCCAGGCCCTGCGTCCGCAGGTAGGCGACTCCGAGCGTGGACGACAACAACTCGCCCTGCGCCAGTATTTCCGCCTGCCAATCAAGCGCTGCCGCGACGCGACGCTCGTCGGTTGCCAGCGCCCGCAGCGCCGCCAAGCGATCGCCCATCACCGCCGCCATGTCGACTTCCATCTCGATGCAGGCCAGGCGATGGCGGTCGACCAGGGCTTCGACGCGCCGGGCGACGTCCGCGCCATCGGCGTGGTGGTCGATGATCGCCTGCAATTCGTTGGTCACGCCGGACAGTGCCGACACCACCACCAGCACACGAGCCTGTTCGTCGTCGGCGCGCTCGCGCATCAGCCGGCCGATGGTGTCCCAGCGGTGGCGACGGGAAACACTGGTGCCGCCGAACTTGAGGACGATCCAGTCGGAGGCGGCGGCGGTGGG
>JANYBA010000296.1 GCA_025360985.1 Gammaproteobacteria bacterium
CAGGCTACCCGGCTGCAGCCGGGCGCTTTTTACCGCCACCAAACCTCCCTGGGGATGAACCTATGTCACTGACTCCGAAGCTACTTTCATTCGCCGTGATGCTGGCTCTCGGCGGTACCGCCGCCGCTGCCAATACCAACAGCCCGGCCGTCGGCCGCGCGCTCGGCCTGATCCAGACCCATGCGAGTGCCGTTCGCGCTTCCGCCAGCGACCAGTTCATCGCCCGCGACGTCATCCGCGACGCCAATGGCACCGAGCACGTCCGCTTCGACCGCACCTATGGTGGCCTGCCGGTCATCGGCGGCGACGTGGTGGTGCATTCGCGCAACGGCCAGCTCGTTTCCACGTCCCTCACCCAGCACGGCCCGCTGACCCTCGGCACCCGCCCGGTGCTCGGCTCGGCCGACGCCATCGTCGCCGCCGGCGGCAAGTTCGGCAGCCGCTTCACCGGCACTCCGGGCGCCGAGCTCGTGGTCTATGCCCGCGGCAACACCCCGGTGCTCGCCTACCGCGTGCACATGGGCAACGACAACTCCGACATGACCTATATTGTCAGCGCCCGCGACGGCAAGGTTCTGGACAGCTGGTCGAACCGCGAAACCGCCGGCGCCGCCGGCACCGGCAAGACCCTGTACTCGGGCAACATCACCGTCAACACCAACAGCATCACCGGCGGCTTCGAGATGCGCGATACGACCCGGGGCAACAGCACGACGATCAACGCCCACACCGGCAAGACCTCGGGCCTGGTCTTCACCGACGCCGACAATACCTGGGGCAACAACGCCAACAGCGATCCGGCCAGCGGCGCCGCCGACGCCAATTTCGGCGGTGGCAAGACCTGGGACTACTACAAGAACGTGCACGGCCGCAACGGCATCGCCAACAACGGCGTCGGCGCGCAGAGCCGAGTCCATTTCGGCGTCAAGTATTTCAATGCCTTCTGGAGCGATAACTGCTTCTGCATGACCTACGGCGACGGCGATGGCGTCGTCGCCGGCCCGCTGGTTGCCCTTGATGTCGCCGGCCACGAAATGAGCCACGGCGTCACCAGCCGCACCGCCAACCTGACCTACTCGGGCGAGTCGGGCGGCCTGAACGAAGCCACTTCCGATATCTTTGGCACGATGGTCGAGTTCTACGCCAACAATGCGTTCGACACCCCGGATTACTTGATCGGCGAGGAGATCTACCTGGCCAATATCCCGGGCGATCCGAACCAGCAAGCCCTGCGTTACATGTTCAATCCGTTCAAGGACACCCGCTCGCCCAATTGCTACGTCGGCACCCTCGGCGACTTGGACGTCCACTACAGCTCGGGCGTGGCCAACCACTTCTTCTACCTGCTGGCCGAAGGCAGCGGCGCCAAGGCCTTCAGCGGCGTCGACCACACCTCGCCGGTCTGCAGCGGCGGCGCGTTGGCCGGCATCGGCCGGGCCCATGCCGAAAAGATCTGGTACCGCGCGCTGACGGTCTACATGACCTCCGGCACCAACTACCACGGCGCCCGCGTGGCCACGTTGGCGGCAGCTACCGACCTGTACGGCGGCGCATCGGCCGAATACAACGCGGTCGCGGCGACCTGGAGCGCGGTCAGCGTCAACTGATCGATCGATCCTGCTAGACAAGAAACGGCCCGCAAAAGCGGGCCGTTTTTTTGCTTGCTGCCGAATGGCGCACGTCGTGGCGACGGCTTGTGGTTCAGCCTGGACGGGCGGTTCCACCTGGCGCGGCCCGCGCGAGCGGGCCGTTTTCGTTCCTGGTGGTCCAGGATTCAAGCCGACAAGGTGAATTCCATGGCTTCACCGGCGACCAGCGCCTGCCACTGCCGGCTGGCTCGCCGGACCCGATCGACCAATCGCAGCACCCCGGCATCATCCACGTCGGGCGCCGGCACTTCGCGCATGGCGCAGGTCACGCGCAGTTGTTCGCGGAAATCGTCCAGCACGACCGGCGTCGAATCCCACAGCGCGGCCTGCACGCATTCGACCAGGCATTCCGACTGCCTGGCCTCAAGTCCGTAGAGGCCAGCCTGCTCCCGTTCCCGGGGCTGGTCGGTCATCGCCATCGGCAGCCCCGAAACGACCATGCCGATGAATCCCTGGGTCATGTCCAGCGACTGCTCGATCAGGACATGGACCATGTCGTGGGGGGCGATACCCTGCTTGGGGTTGTCCAGGCGTTCGACCGCGCCGTCCGGCCGGTGCAATTCGAGCGAATCGTATTTGCCGGACGCGCGCTTGACGAAGCGGAGCCGGCAGCCGCGGCCGTCAGTGCTGGTGGCCGCCATCGCCGTGGGCGTGGCCATGATCCTTCTCCTCGGCGGTGGCTTCGCGGACATCGAGGACCTCGATGGCGAAACTCAGGGTCTTCCCGGCCATCGGGTGGTTGAGGTCGACGTCGACGACGCTGACGCCCACTTTCAAGACCGTCATCGGCCGCTGGCCGTCCCGGGTGGGCAACACGACCTGCATGCCGGGCGCCAGCTTGGCGCCCTTGAAATGCTTGCGCGGCACGCGCTGGGTCAAGCCTTCGCGAAATTCGCCATAAGCCTGGTCGGGCGGCACCGTGACCTCGAAGGACTCGCCGGCGGCGTGGCCGAGCAAGCCCTGCTCCAGTCCTGGAATGATGTTGCCGCGGCCATACAGGATGACCAACGGACTACCGCCGCGCGAACTCTCCAGCGTCGCCTGCCCGGGTTCGGACACGTTGTAGTGGAAGCTGACGATTCGGTCTTTCTGGATGTCCATGGGGTAACCGTGAGGGGGCGAATGACGCGGGTGGCCGGATCGGTCAGACTCGGCCGCGATGGAAGCCGC
>JANYBA010000305.1 GCA_025360985.1 Gammaproteobacteria bacterium
ATTCCGGCCGCCTGGTTCCTGCTGTTGCCGACCGATGCCCTGGATTTCTCGAAGAGCCTGGCCGCCGTGTCGACCTTCGTCTCGAACATGCTCTTCTACTCGCAGAGCGGCTACTTCGAATCGGACGCGGAACTCAAGCCATTGCTGCACACCTGGAGCCTGGGCGTCGAGGAACAGTTCTACGTCCTGTTCCCGTTGCTGATGATCATCCTGGCGCGCTTCGGCAAGAAGAAGTCGGCCTGGGTATTGTCCTTCCTCGGCCTGGCCAGTCTCGTCGTCGCCGAAATTGCCGCGATCCGCGCGCCCTCGGCGGCGTTCTACCTGTTGCCGACGCGCGCATGGGAACTGGGAATCGGCGCCTTGCTCGCACTGCGTCTGGCCGGCCGGGAATTCGGCGAGCGCGCCGGGGCGCTCCGACAATTCGCGAGCCTGGCGGGCATCGCGATGATTACCGTCTCCGTGTTCATCTTCGATCGAACCACGCCCTTCCCCGGCGTCCATGCCCTGCTACCCACCGCGGGCACGGGGCTGCTGATACTGGCGGCGACCCCCGCGACCGTGGTCGGAAGGCTGCTCGGCAGCGAACCATTGGTGAAGATTGGGCTGGTCAGTTACAGCGCCTACCTTTGGCACCAGCCGCTATTCGCCTTCATGCGCCATGCCAGCATCAACGAACCGACCGCAGCCGTTTTTCTGGCGCTGTCGATCGCCGCCATCGCGCTTGCCTTCGTCTCCTGGCGTTACGTGGAGCGACCGTTCCGGCAAAAGGGGCGCATCGGTCGCCAGGCCGTGTTCGCGTTCGCGGCCGGCGGGACGGCGCTCCTGGCGGGCCTCGGGGTCCTGGGCGTCATGAAGTCCGGATTCCCGCACCGCTACGACTTCGTGGTCGAGAGCATCCCGGGATACCAGCTCGATAACGCAGTGCTGCAGGCGGATTCCTGGCGGCCCCTGAGCAAGATCACCGGCGACCCGAACTACAGCTTCGTCGACAATCGCTCGGACCGATTGCCGACGCTGCCAGCGGATGGCTCGCGCCGGGTGCTGATCATCGGCAATTCGCATTCGAAAGACACATACAACATGTTCGCGCTCAATCCAGCCCGATTCCCGGGTTACCGATTCGCGCGCTTCGGGGTGCAGATCGCCTGCATCGACGACGACGACGCCAAGGGTCTGTTTGGCTCTCCGAACTGGCGAACCGCCAACGTCATCGTCGTGTCGACGCGATGGCACCTGACGGGCTGCGCGCCGTTTACCGGAAATGCCGATGATTTCGCTGGCGTGCGCATCCTGGCCGCGCGCGCCCACGCCGAGGGCAAGGCCGTGTTGCTCACGACCGCGACGCCGGAATTTCCCAATACCGGTCGCGTAACACTCGCCGACAAGCTCGTGATCCGGGCAACCGCGCGAGCCGGGTATCCGCTAGCCGCCGGCCAGCGGGAGCAGCTGCGCGAGTACATCGACCGACTCCATTTCGAATTGCGCCTGCACAATCCGCAAACGGAGCGCATCAATGCCAGGCTGGCAGTGCTGGCGGCGGAGCTTCACTTGCCCCTGCTGGACAAATCGCAATACCTCTGCGACAGCGTTCGCAAGGCTTGCGCCGGCGTCACCGCGGACTTGCACAAGGTTTTCTACGACGACAGCCACTACACGCTCGATGGCGCGCGAACTCTCGGCGCCCGGGCCGCCGACATCGGCTGGCTCAATCCGGCCGACGACTCGGCGGCCGGGCATTGATCAAGGCCGACTAGTAACGGTCGAGGTCCTTCGCCACCACCACTTCGCCGGTGAATCCGCCGGCGCGGATGGCGGCCAGCAATTCCTCGTCGTCCTGGCCGTGGCGGACGATATGGTGCAGCACCAGCAGCTTTGGCCGGGCCTGCGCGGCCAGCAGCCCGAGTTCCAGGTCGGAGGTGTGGAACTCGCGCATATAGCTCGGCCACTCTTCGCCGCCCTGGCGCAGTTCCGGCGCCACCTGCGAAAACGGATAGACCTCGTGCACGAGCACATCGACATCGCGCGCCGCTTCCAGGATGGTCGTGGTCGGCACGGTATCGCCGGAGATCACGATCGAGCGGTCCGGCGTGTCGATGCGGAAACCGTAGGCCTGCTTCCAGCAGCCATGGATCACCGGAATCGCGGTGATGCGCACGCCGCCCTTGTCGTAGACCACGCCGGTGTCGAACTCGTGCACGGCGACCTTGTAGCCGGTCGTCGTCTGCTGTTCGAGGCCCTCGATGCGCACGTGGATGTCTTCGTCCCAGGCCTTGAGGATGTGCCGGGTCATCTTCTTCAAGCCGACCGGCCCGTAGGCCTGCAAGCGCGTGCGCCGACCCATCACCCACGTCGTCAGGATCAGGTCCGGCAGGCCGAGTGTGTGGTCGCTGTGCAGATGGGTGATGAACACCGCCTCCGGCCCGCGGATCGACAGGCCGGCGGCGGCCATGCGCCGCATCACGCCGGCGCCGGCGTCGAACAGGAAGACGCGGCCGTCCACC
>JANYBA010000332.1 GCA_025360985.1 Gammaproteobacteria bacterium
TCCCGGTTTGGAAGTCAGGGCCTCAAGCCTCGTCGCCTGCCCGCGCAGGTGCGCGCTGAGATAGCAGTGCGATCCGCAGGGCGTCAGCCCCGCGTCGGCAAAGGCCTTGCAATAGAATCGCGCGGGTCGCTTCATGAAGCCGACGGTGTCGCCGAGGATGGCGTCGTCGCTGCCATAAACTTCGAGGAAGGCGACGCCGTCGCAGAGTTCATCGAATCCGGAAAGGCCGCGGCGCAATTCGGCCGTCGGCAGGTAGTGCATCACGTCCGAGCAGACCAGCAGGTCGGCCGGGGCGCCGAAGCGCAACTGGTCGAGCTGGCCGAAACTCGCCAGCGCGATGTTGCGGCGGCGGCCGTGGCGGACAACCGCGTATTCGCTCGAATCCACGCCCTGGTAATGCAGGCGCGGCCTGAGCTTGAGCAAGGGCGCGCGCCAGGCGGCTTCGCCGCAGCCGATGTCGAGCACGCTACGGATGGGGCGCTGGAGGTAGTACTCGGCGGTCGCCACCGCCAGCGCGACCTTGCGGGCGAGCGCGGCGCCAGCGCCGGCACGGCGCCGGTACCAGCGGTCGAAATAGGCGCAGTCGTAATTCTTGGTCATGGCCGTCTCGGCAAGCGCAAACCGGGAGAGTACAGTCAACGGCGGCGGTCGTCTTGCAGGAGCGGCGGTGATGGCGGGCTTGGTCTGGGGCATGCTTTTCGGCGCGATCGGCATGGGCTATTGCCTGTACGCGCGCCAGCAACGCGCGCCAATCCCGCTGTTCTGCGGCGTCGGCCTGATCTTCTTTCCGTATTTCGTCAGCGGCACCGTGCTGACCTTGTTGATCGGGGCGGCCTTGATGGCCATTCCCTGGGTCTGGAAATGAAGGACGAGGGCTTGCTCGAACACCTGCGCGAGCTGCTCGAGCCGCTCGGCCGGATCACGATGCGTCCCATGTTCGGCGGCCACGGCGTTTATTGCGACGGCCTGTTCTTCGCCATCGTCATCGACGGCCGCATCTACCTGAAAGTGGACGGCGGAACCCGCGCCCGATTCGAATCGGCCGGTTGCGCGCCCTTCGTTTACGAAGGCAAGGGCGAACCGATCGCGATGAGCTACTGGAGCGTGCCGGAACAGGCCATGGATTCGGCCGGGGACATGCGCCCCTGGGCGAAACTGGCCATCGCCGCGGCTTCGCGAAAACCCGCTCCGCAGGCCGCGCGTCGCCAGCAGAGCGGTTAACTCGCTGTCACGACCTGGCCACGCGTGGAATTCGCCGTCCCACGCCACTCAGGTAGTGGCTCACGAATTCTTCCGCCCGGGTCAAGCGGGAATTGAGCTGGCTGGTCTGGAACTTGCGGCCTTTTTCCGCCCGTGTGTAGAAGTCCAGGGGGTCGGCGGCGATGATCTCGGCGGCGCGGGCGTAGTAGATGGCTCGCCGGTCAACACTCGTGCTGGCATAAGTCATGTGACTTTTCTCCGCGCCTGGATTGGCGTGGAGTCACCTTACGGAGCGCTTGGTAACGTCAACCTTAACCGCGCTCGTCGCGAGGATTTCGTTCAGCGCCGCGACAGCTGCATGACTCGGTGCGTTGTACCGCTTAACGCGGCTGCAGCCAGGCCGGTAGCAGGCTGAAGGGATCGATTTCCACGCTTTCGTCGAAGGCGACGCCGTGCTGGCGCAGCAAGGCCTGCAAGCGGCCTTGTTTGAATGCCTCCATCGTATCGGTGCTGCCGCCGATGAATTTCCCGCCGATGAATACCTGCGGGATGGTCTTGCTGCCGCTGCGCGCGAGCAGCACGGCGCGGATCTGCCCGCCGCGATCGTCGTACTGGTATTCGGTCGAGTCGAGGTCGATCGAGCGGTACGGGATGCCGCAACGGGCGAACAGCTTGCGCAGCGCCCAGCAGAACTCGCACCACTCCAATGCGAACAGGACCAAGGGCTGTTTCGCGTCGCCGAGCACGCCCGCGACGAATTCCTGCACTTCGGCCGAGGCCGCCGATGCCGTCGGCACATTTGCCTCCGCGGGCATGGGGCAAACCGTCGGCGCCGGCGGTGGTGGCGCCGCATCGAAGCGCGCGCTCGGTGTCGAGCGCGAGATCGCCAGCTCGTCGTCGGTCATGTCGGCGCCGATGCCATCGAACAGCGGCGTGCTCAGGTAACGCTCGCCGGTGTCGGGCAGCATCACCAGGAAGTTCGCGCCGTCCGGCGCTTCGGCGCACAATTGCAGGGCGCCGGCCAGGGTCGCCCCGCCGGAGATGCCGACGAAGATGCCCTCGCGCTGCGCCAGTTCCTTCGCCAGTCGCATGGCATCGGCGCCGTTGACCGGGAGGATCCGGTCGACCAGCTTCATTGCCAGCGCGTCCTCGGTCAGTTTCGGGATGAAGTCCGGCGACCAGCCTTGCATGACGTGCGGCCGCGACAAGGGATGGCTTTCGGGCCGGCCGTCGGGCTGGCGCTTCTGGGCGATGCCGCTGCCGAGCACGGGCGAATTGTCCGGCTCGCAGACGATGACCTTTGTTTCGGGTCGTTGCGCCTTGAGCACGCGGCCGACGCCCTTGACGGTGCCGCCGGTGCCGGCGCCGGTGACGAAGTAGTCGAGCCGCTCGCCGGCGAATGCGGCCAGGATTTCCGGCGCGGTGGTGCGCGAGTGCATGTCGGCGTTGGCTTCGTTGTCGAATTGCCGGCATAGGAACCAGCCGTGCGCCAACGCCAGCTCCTCGGCCTTCTTCATCGAGCCGGTGCCGCGCTCGGCCGCCGGCGTGAGCACGACCTTGGCGCCGAGGAAGCGCATCAGCTTGCGCCGCTCGACGCTGAAGTTCTCGCCCATCACCACGACCAGCGGATAGCCCTTGACCGCGCAGACCATGGCCAAGCCGATGCCGGTGTTGCCGCTGGTCACCTCGATCACCGTCTGGCCGGGTGCGAGTGCGTGGCGCTGTTCTGCATCCTCGATGATGCCCAGCGCGAGCCGGTCCTTGACCGAGCCCATCGGATTGAAGGCTTCGTTCTTGACGAAAATATTCACCCGCGCCGGCGCCAGCTTGTTGAGCCGGATGATCGGGGTGTTGCCGACCGTCGCGAGGATCGAGTCGAACCGCCCGTTCACGGCGCGCCGATCACCAGCGATCGCATCGAAATCGAGCTCATCACCGAAGCATTGAAGAACGACACTGTTTCCCCTTCGCGTTGCAAGGCGAGGATGTACAGCAGCGGCAGGTAGTGTTCGGGCGTCGGGATCGACAGCAATGCGTCGGGACCCAGGGTCTCGTAGCCGAGCAGGCCTTCGTGGTGGCCGTCGGCGATGCGCTCGGCGACTTCCTCGTCGAAGCGCAGCGCCCAGTCCTTCGGGGTCGGATCGTTGAAACGGAACACGCGCAGGTTGTGCACGATGTTGCCGCTGCCGACGATCAGCACGCCTTCATCGCGCAACGGCGCCAGGTCGCGGGCGAGGTCGTAATGCCAGGCGCCGGGCTGCAGGCCGGACAGGCTCAGCTGCACGATCGGGATATCGGCCTCGGGATACATCGGCTGAAGGACGCCCCAGGCTCCGTGGTCGAGGCCGCGTTCGGCATCCAGATGCACGCGGGTGCCATCGATCAGCTCGGCGACGCGGCGCGCCAGTTCCGGGCTGCCCGACGCGCGGTAGCGCACATCGAACAGGGCTTTCGGGAAGCCGTGGAAATCGTGGATGGTTTCCGGCTGCTCGCCGGCGCTGACGTAGACGCCCCGGGTTTCCCAGTGCGCGGAAATGCACAGGATGGCCTTGGGGCGGGGCAGTCGTCGGCCGAGGGATTGCCACTCGCGACGGAATTCGTTGTCTTCGATCGCATTCATCGGCGAGCCGTGGCCGATGAATGCGATGGGCATTGCGCTCATGAGTGCAACCTTGGGAATTGGGCTACAGCTTACCGATAACTTCCCG
>JANYBA010000341.1 GCA_025360985.1 Gammaproteobacteria bacterium
GTTTGTCCGGCCGCTGCGGTCCGCGCGGCGAACGGCCCTGCAAGCGGTCGCGGGCGTAGTCGCGGGCGTTCTGGTACGCGACTTCGGCCAGCCCCAACGACTGCATGCCGACGCCGAGGCGCGCCGAATTCATCATCACGAACATGGCCGGCAGGCCCTTGTTCGGCTCGCCAACCAGCCAGCCGCGGGCACCGTCGAAATTGAGCACGCAGGTGGCGTTGCCGTGGATGCCCATCTTGTGTTCGATTGATCCGGCCTTGACGGAGTTACGCGCCCCCGGATTACCGTCGGCATCGGGCAGGAACTTGGGGACGAGGAACAGGGAAATGCCGCGGCTGCCGGCCGGTGCGTCCGGCAGGCGCGCCAGCACGAGGTGGACGATGTTCTCCGACAGGTCATGTTCGCCGGAGGAAATGAAGATCTTGCTGCCGGTCAATGAATGACTGCCGTCGCCGTTGGCTTCGGCGCGGGTCTTGAGCAGGCCAAGATCGGTGCCGCAGTGGGATTCGGTCAGGCACATCGTGCCCGACCAATGTCCCGACACCAGTTTCGGCAAGTAGCGGTTTTTCAATTCCTCGCTGCCGCTCGCCGCCAGGCAATCGACCGCGCTGTGGGTGAGGCCGAAATACATCAGCCAGGCCTGGCTGCTGGCGTTGAACATTTCGTAGACGCGGTTGTTCAGCAGCAGGGGCATCGCCTGGCCCCCGAACTCCGTGGGGCAGGTGAGTGACGGCCAGCCGGCCTCGACGAATTTCCAGTAGGCCTCGCGGAAGCCCGCGGGCGGCGTGACCACGCCATCGGCGCTGATCGTGCAGCCGTCGCGGTCGCCGACGACGTTCAAGGGCAGGATCACCTGGCTGGCGAAGCGCGCGCCTTCCTCGAGTAAGGCATCGATGGTCTCGGCGTCGAGCCCGGCGTGCGCCGGCATGGCGCGGTACTCGGACAGGACATCAAAGACCTCGTGCATGACGAAGCGCATGTCGCGCAGCGGGGCGGTGTAGTGGGGCATGCGGCGTCCTGGCGGATTCGGGGGCCCCAATTAGACCATACCTCATCGTATGTTTGCCGCTTCCGGCCCACTGCTCCGGCGCGCCGCGACTCGTTAAACTGGGGGACAGCCATTGGGGGAGCGGCGCGATGAAGAAGGGTCTGGCGGGTTGCCTGATTGCGGCGGCGGTGATCGTCCTCGTTTGCGGCGGGGCCGCCTACTGGTTCGTGCTGCGGCCGATGTGGAGCGCCGGCAGCGCGGTGCTGCACAACGCGCAGGATTTCGCCAAGGTCGCCGAACTCGACAAGGCGGTGCGCAACCAGTCGCCTTACGCGCCGCCGGCCGACGGCAAGTTGAGCCCGGCGCAGGTGCAGGCCTTCGTCGCCGTGCAGACCCTGATGACGGCGCGGCTAGGCAAGGATTTTGATGCGCTCAAGCAGAAGTACGACGCCATGGAGGCCGAGCGCAAGCAGGAAGGCAAGGATGCAGACGCCGGCCAGGTGATGGGTGCGTATGCCGATTTGTCCGGCCTGATGCTGAAGGCGCGCCAGGCGCAGGTCGATGGCATCAACGAACAGGGCCTGTCGCTGGAGGAGTACCGCTGGATCCGCGTGCAGGCCTATGCCGCCTTGCCCTACGTCGAGATGACGCCGGAACAGGTGCAACAGATGACCGACCTGGCATCGCCAGCGACGGTCGCGGCGCCAGCCAGCTCGAATTCGGCCCCGCTCCAGCCGGCGATGCAGAAAGCCCTGGACGACAATGCCGCGGCGATGGCCCAGGCCCAGGCCGAATTCAAGGCCGCCAACGACAGCCCCGAGATGCAGGCCGCGCGCGCCAACGCCGACCTGCTGCGACCCTACAAGGACGTCCGGGAGAAGACGCTCGGCGAGGCCTGGCTCGGAATGTAGCCGTTACGCCGCCATTCCGGCGGCGTGGCCCGAGGCCCAGGCCCACTGGAAGTTGTAGCCGCCGAGGTGGCCAGTGACGTCGACCACCTCGCCGATGAAATACAGGCCGGGCACGGTCTTCGATTCCATCGTGGTCGATGACAGGCCCTCGGTATCGACGCCCCTCAGCGTCACTTCGGCAGTGCGATAGCCCTCGGTGCCGCTGGCGATAATCGGCCAGTGCCCGAGCTGCCGGGCAATCTCGCGCAACTGCGCATGGTTGAATTGCCGCAGCGGCCGGTTCTCGAACCAGACTTCGCACAGGCGCTGCGCGAAGCGCTTCGGAAACACATCAGCCAGCACCGTCCTGAGTTCCGAAGCCGGCTGTTCCTGTTGGCGCACGAGCAACCAGGCCTCGATGTCGGTTTCCGGTAGTAAATCCAGCAGCAACTCTTTCCCGGGTTCCCAGTACGAGGAAATCTGCAGGATGCTCGGACCGCTCAGGCCGCGGTGGGTGATCAGCATGGCGTTGTCGAAGCGCGCCTTGCCGCAGCGCGCCGACACGTGGAAAGCGACGCCGGCGAGGTCGGCGTAGTGCTCATGGTGGGTGCCGCTCAGCGTCAACGGCACCAGGCCGGCACGCGTCGGCAGGACCGAATGACCGAACTGGCGGGCGAGTTCGTAGCCGAAGCCGGTCGCGCCCATGCTCGGAATCGACAGCCCGCCGCTGGCGATCACCAGTGCTGGCGCCGTGAATTCGCCGAGCGTGGTGTGCAGTCGGTAGCCACCACCGGCAAGCACTTCCACCCGATCGACCGCGCAACTTGTCTCGATGCGCACGCCGGCCTCGGCGCAATCGTCCAGCAGC
>JANYBA010000398.1 GCA_025360985.1 Gammaproteobacteria bacterium
CTCGCCGTGCCGACCGCCAACGGTCGCAGCGTACCGCTCTCGCAAATCGGCACGCTCGACTACGGCTACGAGAACGGCATCATCTGGCACCGCAATCGCCTGCCGACCGTGACCGTGCGCGCTGATGTCTACGGCACGGTCACGCCGCCGTCGGTGACCGCCGCCATCCTGCCGACCCTGGCGCCGATCCGTGCCGCGCTGCCGACCGGCTACTTGCTGGAAACCGGCGGCACGGTCGAGGATTCCGGGCGCGGCTCGAAGTCGGTGGCGGCCGGCGTGCCGCTGTTCCTGTTCGCGGTGGTGACCTTGCTGATGATCCAGCTGCGCAGTTTCCGGCGCATGTTCATGGTGTTGCTGACCGCGCCGCTGGGCATGATCGGCGTCACCTTGTTCCTGCTGGTGTTCCGAGTGCCGTTCGGGTTCGTGGCCATGCTCGGCACGATCGCCCTGTCGGGCATGATCATGCGCAACTCGGTGATACTGGTCGACCAGATCGACCAGGACATCGCGGCCGGCCACACCCCGACGCAGGCCGTGGTCGACGCCACCGTCCGTCGCTTCCGGCCGATCGTGCTGACCGCGCTGGCCGCCGTGCTGGCGATGGTGCCGCTGTCGCGCAGCGTGTTCTTCGGACCGATGGCGGTGGCGATCATGGGCGGGTTGATCGTCGCCACCGCGCTGACGTTGTTGTTCCTGCCGGCGCTTTACGCCGCTTGGTTCCGGGTGCCGGCGCCGGACTAACTGTATTGGCTTGAACCAGAATTCGCCGCCGGGTCGTTGCCACCCAGGCTCCCTCCCCCTGCCTTTGGCAACGGCCCGGCGCGCGATGCTGCCCGGCGGTCGTGGTACGGGCTAGGATTGCCCCATGAGAGCCGTGGTCATTTCGCTGAAGGAAAGTCCGCGCCGGCAATTCCTGGCGCAGAACTTCGGTGACGTGGAAGTCTTCGACGCCATCCACGGCGCCAGCGAAATCGAGGAACACGAGGCCGAGGTCGTCATTCGCGGCCAGGTCCGCGTCCCGCTGGATCGCGCGCTCAGCCAGGCCACGCGCAACAAGCAACTGTCCAAGGGGCAGATGGGCTGCGCGCTGTCGCACTATTTCCTGTGGCAGCGGCTCGCCGAGTCCGACGAAGACGCGCTGCTGATCATGGAAGACGACGCCCAGGTCGATCGCCCGCAATTCGAGCTGGCAATGCGCAGCCTGCCGGCGCCCGCGGACGTGGTCTACCTCCAGGACGTCGATGCGCGCTTCAACTCGCCGCCGAAAATACTTGAGCCCCACGATGCCTTGTTCTATCGCACCGGCGGCCCGTTCCCGCATACCCACGGCTACATCATTTACCGTGGCCACGCCCGGCGCCTGGTCGATGGATTCAAGCTGGCGCATGCCGCGGATGGCATGCTCGGCCGAAGTATTCGCGACAATCCCGACGCGCGCGTATTTTGCATGTACGAGCCGTGCGTCCGGCTGACGCCGTTGGCGCAAAAATCCGATACCTGGATCGCGCGCTAGACCGACGGCGTCCGGTCGATCAGGTCGCGCAGGGCCTTGAGGTGCGCGTCCAGCGCGCTGCGGCCGTCGCCGCTGAGTGCATACCAGGTCACCGGCTTGCGGCCGTGGAATTCCCGGCGTAGTTGCACGTAGCCGGCGTCCTCGAGCTTGCGCAATTGCGCGCCGAGGTTGCCGTCGGTCATGCCCAGCCATTGCTTGAAGCGGGCAAAACTGATTTCGCCGTGTTCGGCCAGCAAGACCGCGATGGTCAGCCGGGCGCGGTGCTCGAAGCGATCGTCCAGCGCCGCCATGGCCGGAGGTGGCGACTTCGATGTCATTCGGCGGACGAGCGCAGCGCGCTGATGCCACCGACGACCAGGGCCACGGCGACAGCGATGCCGGTGGCGGTCCACAGGTGCGGGCCATTGAAGAACAGCAACGCCATGGCCGCCAGCAACAGCACCACGCCGGCCCAGCGCAGCGGCGGATGCAGGTGCACACCGGCCAGCGCGTAGCCGAGGCCAGTGACGGCGAGCACCATCGGCGCCGCCGCCGCCATCGGCAGCTTGCCCAGACCGATCGCGGCCATCGGCACCGCGATCGCCACGCCGCTCAACAGCCAGTGCGCGCCGTGGCGACGGCCGATGGCGGGGTCTTGCACGCCGCGCAACCTCCCGTGGCGAATGCCCAACCAGATGCTGGCGAGGCCGCCGCCGATGCCGGCCACCAGCCAGAACGGCCAGGCCAGGCGCGGCGCGAATTCCGGCAAGGCAAAACCAATACCGATGATCGCCGCCCACAGGAAGTAGGAAGGGGCGGTGCCGCGGTCGTCGCGGCCGCGATTGACCGCGTCGCGCACGAATTGCAGGTCGTCTTTCAAATGGTTCAAGTCGGACATGGCGATTCCTCAGGCGGTGGCGGCTTGCATCGGCAGTCCGCGCCGACGGCGGACCAGCACCAGCAAGGTGATGATGTATATGATGACGATGATCGCCGGCAGTACCTGGAAGCGGTGTTCGGGCCATGCATACCAGGCGATGACCAGGGCGAGCGTGCGGACGATGCCGTGGAACCAGCCGATCCAGTGCCGGATGATCCAGGAGAACGGCAGCCACATCAGGCCGGCCAGGATGCCGACCGTCAGCGGCAGCGAGGTGTAGTCGCGCTGCACGAACGGCGTGGCGATGGCGAACACCAGCCAGGCGCTGACTACGGTGGCCAGGAACAAGCTGTCGAATTCGTTCTTGGGGCGGTGACGGCCGAGCAGGTCCTCGCCGAACAGCGGCGCCACCAGGATGCCGATGCCGAAGATCGAACCAGTGGCGATGTAGACCAGCCAGGTTTGGCCCACCGGGGACAGCCAGGCGCTGCCGAAGCCGATGGCCGCCCAGGCGATCAAGCCGGCGACCGGCATGGCCAGGAAAGGTCGTTGCGCAAATTCCTCGCGTTGCTGGTCGAGGCTGCGGGGATGTGTAATTTTCATGATCGGTTCCTTAGATTG
>JANYBA010000375.1 GCA_025360985.1 Gammaproteobacteria bacterium
GTTGACTGAGATGGGCGACTAGCGTGGGCACGCAGCAAGGCATCCGGATCTTCCACACGGCCGAGCATGCCTGCGGCTACTGGCGCGATCGGGTGGCGCGCGACCTCGTGCTCGATCCGGTCGACCCCGCCCTGCCCGTCGTCTACGGTCCGGCGCTGGCCATGGGCTTCCGTCGGTCCGGCGGGCACGTCTACAAACCGCATTGCGATGGTTGTCGGGCCTGCATCCCGGTCCGGGTTCCGGTCGCCGACTTCGTCCCGAATCGCGCGCAGCGCCGTTGCCTGGCGCGCAATGCCGATCTGTCCGTGGATTGGGTGCCGCCATTGCGCACCGAGGAATTGTTTTCGCTCTATCGTCGCTACCTGGAAGCGCGCCACGCCGGCGGCGGCATGGATACGGCGGCGCCGGCCGACTTCGACCAGTTCCTGGCCTGCGCCTGGAGCAGGACGGAATTCCTGGAATTCCGGCGCGACGGCGAATTGCTTGCCGTCGCCGCCACCGACGTGCTGCCGACCTCGCTTTCGGCGGTCTACACGTTCTTCGAGCCCGCGCAAGCGCGGCGCGGCCTCGGCAGCTTCGCCATCCTCAGCCAGATCGCGCAGGCCCGCCGCTTGGGTCTTGCGCATGTCTACCTGGGATTCTGGCTCGATGGCCATCCAAAGATGGACTACAAGCGCCGCTTCCGGCCGCTTCAATGGTTTGATGGCCGCGAGTGGCAACAGTCCGAGCCGGGTTAATAAAGGGATCTGACCCCTTTTTTCAGACCCCTTTTTTCACCAGTCCTGGCGATCCGGCAGCAGGCCGCGCAGTTCATCGGCGCCGAGATCGCGCCATTGGCCGGGCCTCAATTCGCCCAATTTGATGTTGATGATGCGCACGCGCTGCAGGCGCCGGACCTGGTAATCGAACACCGCGCACATGCGGCGGATCTGCCGGTTCAAGCCCTGCGTGAGGATGATCCCGAAGACGTTGCTGGCGATGCGCCGGACCCGGCACGGCTGGGTGCGCACGCCGAGGATCTCGACGCCGTGGGCCATGCCGTACAGGAAATCGCCGGTCACCGGCCGGTCGACGGTGACCACGTATTCTTTTTCGTGGCCGTTTTTCGCGCGCAGGATCTCGTTGACGATGTCGCCATTATTGGTGAGCAGGATCAGGCCTTCGGAGTCCTTGTCGAGCCGGCCGATCGGGAATATCCGCTCGCGGTGGTTGATGAAGTCGACGATGTTGCCGGCGATATGCCGTTCGGTCGTGCAGGTGATGCCGACCGGCTTGTTCAGCGCCAGGTAGACGTGATGGCTGGCGCCGCCGATCGGTTTGCCGTCGACTTCGACGCGATCGCCCCCGGCGACCCGGGTGCCCAATTCGGCGACCTGGCCGTTGACGCTGACGCGGCCATCCGCGATCCACTGGTCGGCGGCGCGTCGCGAACAGACCCCGGTTTCGCTGATGTACTTGTTCAGGCGCATGTTTCAACAAGGCAACGCCGCAAGGTCACGTGGTCGCGAACCCGAAGAATTCCTCGTTCTTGGCGGCAATCACGATGCGGATCATGGATAAGGGCACCATTACTTCCACCTCGACCGGCTTGCCCGCGGCGTCCTTGCCCATCAGGCTCATCTCGAACAGCGGCCCGCCCGCGTCGATTTCCGAACTGAGCACGTGCGGGCCGGCGGGCCCGTCGAGCAGGTAGGGTTTGATCGTGTCGCCCAGCGTGTCCAGGGCCTGGGGTTGGAAGTAGATTGCGTATACGGTCAGTTCGCTCATCATGCTCCTCGTCGAGATCGCTCGTCGCCACCGGCGGTCGTCGATCGCTCGATCTGGATTATGCTGGCAGCGAAGCAAGACTGGGAAGAGTGATGACGCCGCGCACCGCAGACTACAACCGGCCTTCCGCGCTCGCCGCCCAGTTCCTGCCGCCGCTCGCCGTGCTTTGGCCCCTGCTGGCGCGCAACGACAGCCTCCTGTATTTCGGCGCTGCGTTGGCGCTGGCGATTGCCCTGGCGTCGCTGGCCAGCCTGGCGGTGCGCCTCGGCCGCAGCCGCCAGGAGCGCGGCCGCCTGTTGCGACCGACCCTCGCCGTGTTGATGGCGGCGCTGGTGCTGGTCTATGCGAATGGCGAACGAAACGTGGCGAGGTTGCGCGTGAACGGACTGGCGAAATCGCTGCAGCACCAATGCCGGCACTTCAACCGTTGTCCAGCGTCGATCCTCGGTTGGGAACGCGGCGAAGGAGTCTACGCGTCGTCGCTGCTCGAAGACGGGTGGTTGCGCCATCGCTACCGCTACGCCGAGTCCGGCACCGAATTCCAGATCCACGTCGAACTGGCGGGCGGGCTCGACGAGATCGCGAGCGGCGGGGTCGACCGTGAATTGAAGTTGCTCGGCCCCCTGCCCTGGCGCTGAGCACCCGATCGCCATGCCAACCGCCCTGCTGTTGCTCGTCCTGCTCGCTGCGAAGACCCAAGCCTGGGGCGGAGCCGAGTACGCGGGCGTGCTCACCGACCCGGACCTCGACGAACTCAGCGGCCTGGCGGCATCGCACGCCCATCCGGGGATTTTCTGGGGCCACGACGACGGCGGCAACGAACCAGTGCTGTACGCGATCCGCGCCGACGGCCGGCGCGTCGCCAGCATCGCCGTCACCGGCGCGACCAATGTCGATTGGGAAGACATCGCCAGCTTCGACTCCGGCGGTCGCCACTACCTGATGATCGCCGATACCGGCGACAACGGTGGACTGCGCAAGCAACTGACGCTTTACGTAGTCGAGGAACCGGCGAAACTCGCAGAGGGTGCGAGCGCGCCGCCCGTCCGCACGATCCATTTCCGCTGGCCGGACGGCGCCCGCGATTGCGAAGCCGTCGCGGTCGACGCCGCGCACGGCGACATCCTGCTGGTCACGAAGAAACGCGTTCCGGCCCAACTGTTCCGCCTGCCCTTGCGCGACGCGCCCGGCGAACAGACCGCGCAGGTGTTGGCGACGCTGCCCGGCATCGAACAGCCGACCGCCGCCGAACAATCCGAAAGAACGCCGCATGGCCGCTATCGCGCGCAAGTCAGCGGCGCCGACCTCAGCCCCGACGGCCGCCAGTTGGCGGTGCTCACTTACGGCGGCGTGTATCTGTACGCGCGGACCGTGTCCGAAAGCTGGGCTGCGGCGCTGGCTGCCCGACCGCCGCAGGTCTTGGCGGTTCCCTGGTTGCCGCAGGCCGAGGCCATCGCCTGGTCGCTGGACGGAACGAGCTTGCTCGTTGGCGGCGAGACTATTCCTTCACCGCTGATCCGGATCCGAAAGAAGTAAAAAAGGGGTCAAATCCCTTTTTGTTTGTGCGCAGAGCGCACTAACTTGCGCATATCGCACAAGTCAAAAAAAGGCGCTAAGCTCGTCACAGTTTGATCCGCCGCACCGGCCAGGGGATTGGCCACTACATCGAACGGACTGCGACCTTGTTGCGTCAGCCAACGTGAGGATTCGCCATGCACCCGTCATCCGCATCAGAACAAGTAAAGACTCGCGGCTCGGCCATGATCCTGGTCTGGTCCGCGGCCTTGATCGCCGCCGCCTCATTGGCCGGGCTTCTGTACCTTCGCACGCAGGACGTCCGTGGCGAGATGGATGGCCGAGGCGATAAAGCCGCCAGCGGAAAGTCGTTCCAGGCACAGACGCGCGTCGACCGCTTCCCGTCGCTGTCGGCACTGGGCGTCTTCAACTCCGAGCGCGTCATGAGCGGTTACGACGACTGGGAACCGGCGATTGCGACGCAGCCGAACTCGACCGTCGTCTATCAGGCGACCACGCGCTACAACGGCCCGAAAGTCTGCAATGGCTGCCCGTTCCCTATCATCGTCGTGCGCAAGTCCACCGACGGCGGCGCCACCTGGGGACCGGACCGCAACATCCCCAACGTCAAGGCCAAGGAGAACGACCCCGAGATCGAAGTCGCCAACGACGGCACCCTGTACCTGGTATGGATGGATAGCTACACGCCGGGTATCAAGTTCGCGAAATCCACCAATGGCGGCACGACCTGGACCGCTACGGTTTCGCTGACGCCGGCCAAGGCCCATCCCGCCTGGGGCGACAAGCCGATATTGGCGATTTCGCCCACGGGCCAGGACGTCTACATCGCCTTCAA
>JANYBA010000387.1 GCA_025360985.1 Gammaproteobacteria bacterium
AGCGGCGTATGCAGGATGACCGGGACTCGGCCGATGATTTCGTAGCCGGTGAAGGCGGCCAACATGAACACGTACAACGCCAGAAAACCATCCATCGGCCCGAACTCCCCCGGTCGCAAAGGCAGGGGCCATCATAACCGCAGGCCCTGTCGCGATGACCAGCGGTCAACCGATCCCGGCTCGGCGCGTTCTTGTCGTTGCCCGCCAACCAAGGAGACGGCACCATGACATCTTTGCTGAAATTCGCCATGCCCTGGCTTGCCCTGCCCCTGATCCTGTCGACCTGCCTCGCGACCGGCATCGCCCAGGCCCACGACCGCGGCGATCGCTTCGAACATCGCCTGGATGTCCGCGGCGACCGCATCGACCATCGAATGGACCTGCGCGCCGAGCGGCAACTTGCGCTCGGACACCCGCGCCGGGCGATGAGGCTCGACCGCTGGGGCGATCGCATCGATCGCCGCCTGGATCGCATGGGTGACCGCCACCATCGCCACTTCCGCTGCCATTGAAGCGATGACCGATCGCTCCGGACCGCTGGCGCTATCCCCCGAGGGCGTGGTCGCCTTCGCGCCCAGCGACCTGGATGGCTTCCTGGCCGGGATCGAGAGGCGGGCCTTTCGCATGGCGGAGTTGGCCCTCGGTCATCGCGAAGACGCGCTCGACGCCGTGCAGGAGGCGATGATGGGCTTGGTCCGCTATCGGCAGCGCCCGGCGTCGGAATGGGGGCCGCTGTTCTGGCGGATCCTGCGGCGCGAATTGACCGACCGGCACCGCCGGCAAGCGGTGCGGCGACGCGTGCTGTCGTTCGTCGGACGCCGCGACAAGGAGCAGGAAGATCCGGTGGCGCTGCTGCCTGACCCGAGCCAGGACCCGGCGCGCCGGCATGCCGACGATGCCGCCTGGCAAGCGTTAGGGCGCGCGCTGCGGAAACTCCCGCGCCGCCAGCGCGAATGTTTCCTGCTGCGCGAACTGCAGGGCCTGAGCGTGGCCGAAACCGCCGCCGCCATGGCCTGTTCCGATGGTTCGGTGAAGACCCACCTTTCGCGGGCGATGGCGGCCCTGCGCGAACAATTGGAGGATTGGCGATGAGTGACTTCGAACCGATCGAACGGCGCGCGCGCGAATTGTTCGAGCGCGCCAGCCAGCAAGTCGAACCTGCGACGGCAAATCGGCTGCGGCAATCGCGTCGCCAGGCCTTGTCGTCGTCCCCGCGCAAGTGGCGCTTGTTGCCGGCCGCAGCGACCGCGGCGATCGTGGCGATCGCCCTGGCCTGGTGGTTGCCGAGGCAAGGCTTCGCGCCTGTCGTAGACGCGCCCGAGGCGGTGACCGATGGCACGCTGATCGATTCCGAGGAAGACAACGAGATCTACGCCTGGCTGGGCGATGCGCCGGTCGCGCCCGACGAAGCCAAGGGCGGCGCGCTGTGAACTATCGCGCCCTTGTCCTCATCGCCTGCCTGGGGCTGGCCAATGGTGTGGCCGCTGCGACGGCAACCGACGAAGCGACGACGGCGCCGCGCTGGAACCAGCTCGATGCCCGCCAGCGCCACGCCTTGCTTGTTTTCGCCGAGCGCTGGGACCGCATGCCGCCGGCGCGACGCGCGTTGCTGTTGCAGCGTTACCACCGCTGGATGGACCTGCCGTCGAACCGGCGCGAAGCCCTGCGCGAAGGCGCGCGCAACTATCGCGAGATGAGCCCGGAGCAGCGACGGCAATTGCGCCAGAGCCTGCGCTCGCTGCGCGACCTGCCGCCGGACGAACAGCGCCGGCTGCGCGAAACCTGGAAAGCGCTCACGCCCGAGCAGCGCCGCGCCTGGCTCAAGGCCGGTGGCCCGGGGATTGCTCCGCCGCCGCGCCCGGACTAGGCCTTGCGCTCGCCCGCGTGGGCGAGGCACGACTTGGCGATCAATTCGTCGTTCCAGTCGAGCGTCAACTGGCCTTCCTTGTCCAGGGAAAGGGCGAGGAAGTTGAAAATGTTGCGCGCATACATTTCGCTGGCGTGCAGGGCGCCGAGGCTGGCCAGGTTGAGTGGTCCGGCGATGGCGACGCCGCCTGACTCGAAGGTCTCGCCCGGCCGGGTCAGCTCGCAATTGCCGCCGGTTTCGGCGGCTAGGTCGACGATCACGCTGCCCGGTTTCATGCCGGCGACCATGCCGGCGGTGATGATTTTCGGCGCCGGCCGACCCGGGACCGCAGCGGTGGTGACGATCACGTCGACGTTCTTGAGGTGCTCGCCCAGCCGCTTCTGCTGTTCGGCGCGTTCCTCGGCGGTGAGCTCGCGCGCGTAGCCGCCCTCGCCTTTCGCCGACACGCCAAGGTCGAGGAACTTGCCGCCCAGGGATTCGATCTGCTCGCGCGTTTCCGGACGGACGTCGAAGCCTTCCACCTGCGCGCCCAGGCGGCGGGCGGTGGCGATCGCCTGCAAACCGGCGACGCCGGCGCCGACGATCAGCACCTTCGACGGGCGGATAGTGCCGGCGGCGGTGGTGAGCATCGGGAAGAAACGCGGCGCCAGTTGCGCGGCGATCAGCACGGCCTTGTAACCGGCCATGCCGGCTTGCGAACTGAGCACGTCCATGGCCTGGGCGCGGGTGGTGCGCGGCAGGCGCTCGAGCGAGAACGCCGTCAGCCGGCGCGTGGCCAGGGTCGCGACCCGATCGGGATCGGCATGCGCCGCCAGCAGCCCGACCACCACCGCGCCTTCCTTGATGCGGGCGAGTTCGGCATTGGCCGGAGGCTGCACGCACACCAGGATATCGGCTTCGGCCAGCAGGGCCGCGCGGTCATCGCTGACCTCGGCGCCGACGTAGGCGTCATCGGGAAAATGCGCGGGCAGGCCGGCACCGCGCTCGATCCGGATCCGGGCCTTGAGCGCCAGCAGCTTCTTGCAGGTTTCGGGCGTCAATGCCGCACGGCGTTCGCCGGGCGCGGTCTCGCGAACGAAAGTGATATTGACCGCCATCGATGCAAACTCCCCAGGGTGCTGGGGAGGATGCTACCGGATAGAGATGCCTCCGCGCAGCCCGGCCTCGGCCGGGCGCAAAAGGATCAACCGATTTCGCTCTGCAGCCGGCCCATGACGCGGTGCAGGGCCTGGTCGAACATCTGGTCCTGCTGGCGCAGGGTCAGCTTGCCGACCTTTTTCATCGCCGCGAGCTCTTCCACCGAGGCGACCAGGATGCGAACGCCGCGACGATTGACGAACATCAGGCGCGATGAGATCGGACTGACCCACGACAGCTTGGCCGGATGCAGCTTCTCGTCTTCGCCGGCCATGTCGACCCAGGTGCCGATCTTGAGCGCGCGGATCGCCGGCAGCTCTTCTTCGTCGAAATCGAGATTTTCCTTGCTGGCCACCAGCAGCAGCGCCGGCTTGTCCTCGAGGCGACGCTCGGGCTTGTGCGCGGCGGCCTTGGCGGCTTCGGCGACATCGGCGGGGATCGGCGCCATCTGGTCGATGTCGCGAACGAGATCGCGGATGACCTGGTCGGCGGAATCGCCGGTGATGCCGGAACTGGCGAGGACGCTCTCGATAGGCTCGCGCAGGTTCTGCACGGCCGGACCGCAGGGGCGAACCGGACGGCCGGACCTCGGCAAGAGCTCGATCAGGCTGTCGGCAACACCGAGCGCCGCGTTCCAGGCCTGGCATTCCGGGCCTTCGCGCAAGGCGATCATGGACAGGTGGTGCGACCAGCCGCGAGAAAGGAATTCCTGCAATGCCGGCGGCAGGACCTGGCTCGCCAACCGGCTTTCCAGTTCCGCCGCGGCCTGGCCGCGCGCCTGCTCCAGGCGCTCCTGGCCGCGTTGCGCCTCGGTGGCGCGGCGTTCGGCGAGATCGATGCGGCGGTGGTGCTGTTCGAGGAAGGAGCGCAGTTCCTGCTCGAGGGTCTCGAAGATCGCGATGTCTTCGTTGAACTCGGCGACCAGGCGGTCGACCGTTTCCTCGGCCTTGCCGAGCAGTTCCCGTTCCTGCGGACCTTCGCCGCGATTGCCTTCGACCGCTTCGGAAAGCGAGTTGAGCAGGCGCCGCGCCGGGTGGGTCTTGAACTGGAACAGCCGCCGGTCGATGACCGCGGCCTTGACGTAGGGAACGACCAGGCGCGAGATCATGGTCCGGCCCTGGGCTTCGAAATCGCGCTCGTCGAACAGCACGTCGAACAGCATGCCGACCAGGTCGACGGCGTCTTCGTGTTCTGGCGCGATCCGCACCTGGTCCGTCGGCAGGCCGATGCGCGTTGCGTTCTGCAACATCTCCTGCTTGATGAGTTGCGCCAAGGACAGCTCGGAATTCGCCATCGCCTCGTTGACCGCGTTCGGGACCTGCGGCTGCAACAGCGACAGCACCGAAACCATTTCATTGATGGCCAGCGGACGGCGGTTACCGGCCGCGAGATTGCCAGCCTGGAATGCCGCGCCGCCGGCGATCGGGCGCCAGCTTTGCAACAGTTGGCAGAGCGCGTCGAAGGTGGCGCGATCATCGGCCAGGGCCTCGGCGCGCATCGCTGCGCTCGCCGCCACCGCCGATCCGCCCGCCATCGCCACGTGCGGCAAGTGCACGTCGGTCGGACGCGGGTTGCCCAGTTCCGGCAACAGGCCGGCGGCGACCATGCGTGCGTTCAACTCGTTGAGCAGGATCCCGAGCGTCTGCACCATCTCGCGCTCGTAGATCTTGAACAGCACCACGCGCAGGTTGTCCGGCAGCGGCATGTCGCTCTGCGCCAGCTGCAGGCCATTGGCCAGGCTCGACGCGCTGAGCGGATTCAGGCGGCCGTCGAGCGTCATCACGCCGACCATGGCGGCAAAGCGGCGCTCAACCGCCTGCAGCGCTGGCCCGTGGGCGCGGGTGATCGCCTCGACCACGACTTCCGACGCCAGCTGGGCCTCGAGCTGGTCGGCTTCAACCAAGGCCAAAGTCTGGTTGCCGGGGGCGTCGGGCTTGATCTGGTTGTACAGGCCCTCGAAGCCGGTATCGAAGTGCTTGGTGTAGGCCGCCTCGAGCGGGCCGCGCGACAACCGCAGTACGCGCATCGCTTCCAGCGACGGCGCGCCGGCCGAGGCGCCCTCCTTCTGGGCGAGGTCGAACAGCCAGTCGTCGGCCTTGCCGAGCACGCGCGCCAGGTTGGTCTGCAAATGCGACAACGTATGCTTGCGCAAGGCATCGAACAGTTGCGGATCGTTCTGGTTCACCCAACGTCCTTGAATGTTGTAATTCGGGGGGGTCATCGCAACTCTCTACGGGGGGATGGAGTTCTGCTCTTGGCCAAGATATGCCAAGGTTGCCTAGCATTATGTGAAATTGCTTGCATTTTCGCTACGTGTGACGGCCCAGGGAAGGAAACGGCGCGAATGCTAGAGTCCGGCCATGATGGATATCACACCTTTGCCCCCTCGTTTTGACTCCCCGCTAAACGCGCGTCGGTCTACCCCGTCGCGCTTGCTGGCCGCTCCCGGTCCCGATGCCGACCAGCTCCGCCAATTGCTCGCCTGGGCGGTCCGAGTTCCCGACCATGGCAAGCTCGCGCCTTGGCGCTTCGTCCGGATCCAGGGCGCGGCGCGCCAACGCCTCGGCGAACGCCTGGCGATCCGCGGCCGCGAACGCGACCCGAGCGCCAGCGAAGCCAGCATCGAAAAGGACCGCCTGCGCTTTTCCCATGCCCCCCTGGTGCTCGCGGTCATCGCCCGCCTCCAGGCCGGGCACAAAATTCCCGAGCAGGAGCAATTGCTGTCCGGGGGCGCGGTTTGTTTTGCACTGCTGCTCGGTGCACAAGAGCTTGGGTTCGGGGCACAATGGCTGACCGGTTGGCCGGCTTATGACCCGGAGGTCGCGAACTGGCTGGGCTTGGCCGGGCAGGAACGCGTCCTGGGCTTCATCCACATCGGCACGCCGACCGAATCGGTGCCCGAACGTGAGCGTCCCGATCCGGACACCCTGCTCAGCGACTTTGACCCGTGAGCGAAAAGGTCTGGCTGGTGGATGCCAGCATGTACGTGTTCCGGGCCTGGCATTCGATGCCGGACGAGTTCCGCGACAGCGATGACCAGCCGGTGAACGCCGTGCACGGCTTCACCCGCTTCGTCCTGGAAGTCCTGGAGCGGCACAAGCCGGTGCGCATCGCGATGGCCTTCGACGAATCGCTGGAATCGAATTTCCGCAACCAGATCTTCCCGGCCTACAAGGCCAATCGCGATCCGGCGCCGGTCGAACTCAAGCGCCAGTTCGGCCTTTGCCAGGAGGTCTGCCGCGCGCTCGGCCTGCGCGTGCTGGCCGACGGCCGCTACGAGGCCGACGACCTGATCGGCACCGCGCTCGAACACGTGCGCCGCCAGGGGCACGTCGGCCTGATCCTGTCCGCCGACAAGGACCTGTCGCAATTGCTCCACCGCGGCGACGCGCAATGGGATTACGGCCGCAACGAGCGCTGGGACGATGAGGGTGTCAAGGCGCGCTACGGCGTGCACGCGCACCAGATCGCCGATTTTCTCGGGCTCACCGGCGACGCGATCGACAATATCCCCGGCGTGCCCGGGGTCGGGGCGAAGACCGCGGCTGCTTTGCTCGAACATTTCGGGACCCTCGACTCCCTGCTCGAACGCCTCGCCGAAGTGCCGTTCCTGCGCCTGCGTGGCAGCGCCCAACACGCCGAACGCTTGCGCGCCCACCGCGACATCGCCTTGCTCTCGCGCCGGCTCGCCACCATCGCCCGCGATGCGCCCCTGCCCGAGGATTTCGGTGCGGCCGAGCGCCGCCCGGCGGATGTCGCCGCGCTCGAAGACCTGAGCGAACGCCTGCGCTTCGGGCCGATCACGCGGCGCCGCCTGCAACAGGTCACGGCCGCGGGTTAGCATCGCGGCATGGACATGCAAAACACGAAGGCTTCCGACGCCGAGGTTCTCGCCGAGGGCACTTACCTGCGCCTGGTTCGCCGAGGCCGCTGGGAATACGCCGAACGGGTCAACGCCCGCGGCGCGGTCATCATCATCGCCGTCACGCCGGACGATAAAATGCTTTTTGTCGAGCAGTTCCGCGTGCCCATGGATTCAAAGACGATCGAAATGCCGGCCGGCCTGGTCGGCGACCTCGATGCCGAAGACACGATCGAATCGGCGGCCCGGCGCGAGCTGATCGAGGAAACCGGCTGGCAGGCCGACGAGGTGAAGTTGCTGATGGTCGGGCCGGCGTCATCGGGCATGAGCAACGAACTGGTCGCCTTCGTGCGCGCCCGCGGCTTGACCCGCGTCGGCGAAGGCGGCGGCGACAGCAGCGAGGACATCATCGTCCACGAAGTGCCGGTCGCCGATGCACCCCGTTGGCTGGCGCAGAAAATGGCCGAGGGCTATTCGATGGACGCGAAACTCTGGGCTGGTTTGTGGCTGCTCGACCGCGATCCCGACGGTTCGCCGGCGTCGCCCTGAAGATCCGCGAGGCCGAGCTCGACGAACAGCCGCCCCGTGGCAACCAGTTGGATCCACTGAACGATCGGATCGGTTATTGCGTACACCGATCCCGCGAGCATCCACCACCATAGAACGATGTATCGGCTCACATTCACCGACAACCGCCAGTTGTTGGGCAAATCCTCGCCAAATCGGGCAATTTCCCGTTCGAATTGCGGCAGCACGAAATTGCAAAAGAGCGCGACCGGCAAAAAAGGAGCCAGGATCAGGAAGATCCAGACGTATGTTCGGACCCACTGCAGGAATAGCGGCGCGATAACGCGCGGTCGCCAGGCGGCCTTCAAAGCCTGACCGAAAGTCACCCGCGATCGATTCAGCCAGAGGATCGGAATGGGAATCGCACCTGCAATCAACACTACGATCACTGCCAGGACCAAGGGCAAGTTCGGCTCGTCCCGGAACAGGAAGTTTGTCGCGAGCGGAATTACGATCAAGCCCAGCGCGGCGC
>JANYBA010000049.1 GCA_025360985.1 Gammaproteobacteria bacterium
CGCCACCGGCGCGATCGCCGCCCGGATTTCCGCCGAGCATCTGCATTTCGTCGGCGACGATGTCGGTGAAGTATTTCTCGACGCCGTCCTGGCCGGTGAACTTGTCGTAGCGGATCGAGCCTTCGATATAGACCTGGCGACCCTTTTTCAGGTATTCGCCGGCGATCTCGCCGAGCTTGCCGAACAGCTTGATCCGGTGCCATTCGGTCTTTTCGATCTGCTGGCCGTCCTTGTCTTTGCGCACGCTGGTGGTGGCCAGGCTCAGGGTGCAAATCGCCATGCCGCCCTGGGTGTATTTCATTTCCGGGTCGTCCCCGAGATTGCCCACCAGGATGACTTTGTTGACGCCGCGTGCCATGGCATTTCCTTTTATGTCGGTTCGGTGACCGACAGCGTGGATTATAGCCAACCGGCGTGTCGTTCCGGGTTTTGATGGCCCGCGTGTCGGGAAATGCCGCTTGACCTGACCGCGACTATCCATATATTCTGTATATGCAATGCTTACCAAGAAAGCCAAATACGGACTGCGCGCGCTGTGCGCGCTCGCCCGCACCGAAAGCGAATACATGCAGGCGCGGGATATCGCCCGGGATGCGCTGGTCCCGGAGAAATTCCTGGAAACCATCCTGGTCGAATTGCGCAATGCCACGCTGGTCGAGAGCAAGCGTGGCGCCCGCGGCGGCCACCGCCTGGCCCGCCCGGCCGAGCAGATCAACATCGGCGAAATCATCCGCACGATCGACGGTCCCCTCGCGCCGATCCCCTGCGCCAGCCACACCCGCTACCGGCCCTGCGACGACTGCGTCGACCCGGCGCACTGCGCTTTGCGCCTGCTGATGGTCGACGTCCGCACCGCCATGTCCGACGTCGTGGACACCCGGACCCTGCGCGAGTTGTCAGAAGCCGCCGGCCCTCCCAAGCGTCGGGCCAAGCCGGCCAAACCCGCCAGCGAAGCGGCCTGAACCGCGTTCAGAGGCCCCCTCCGGGGCATTTCCGACGATATTCCATAGCCTGATGAGCTGATGCCGGCGCGGCACTTGACAGCCGCTTTTTAAATCCTATAAGTTCGGTGTGAATTAAGTTCCAACCACCGAACCAGGAGCCGCGCATGGATCGCAAGCCCTCATCCAACCCAGGAAGCGCGACCGGCGCCCCGATCAGCGCGGAGGAACAAGCCGTGCTGCAGGCCATCCGGGGTACCAGCTACGGCGCGGTCGAGATCGTCCTGCACCAGTCGCGCATCGTCCAGATCGTCAAGACCGAGAAAGTCCGGTTGGAGGGCGCTCCGCTCCCATCCTGACTGTCCCAACCACCGCCGACCAGACGACTGGAGGCTCCATGCAGTTCATTCCCTTGGAGGCCCCATGCCACGTCGCCTGCTTTCCGCTTCATTGTTGCTCGCTGCCGTTTCCGCCCACGCTGGTGAACCCACGGTGATATCCGCCCCTCAACAAGAACCTGCCAAGACAGCCGAGCTCGAAGCCACCGTGGCCGCGCTCGAGCAGCGCCTGCGCATCCTCGAACGCAAGCTCGAGATTCAGCAGGACGACGCCAACGCCAAGGCAGCCACGACGCCGGTACTGAGCATCGGCGAAAAAGGCGTTTCGGCAAAAACCCCGGACGGCAATTTCGAAGTGAAATTCCGCGGGCTCGTGCAGGCGGATCTGCGCACCTTCATCGGCGACGACGCCGTGCCGTTCAACGACAGCTTCGGGTTCCGGCGCATCCGTCCGACCATCGAAGCCTCGTTCGGGCCGCTATTGGGATTCCGACTGACTCCCAAGTTCGCCGGCGACAGCGCCACCATCGTCGACGCCTACGTGGATGTGAAATTCGATCCCGCCTATACCCTGCGGGTCGGCAAGGTGAAGGGTCCGATCGGCCTGGAGCGACTGCAATCCGCCAGCGCAATCGAGATGACCGAGCGCGGCTTCCCGACCGAATTGGTGCCCAATCGCGAGTTGGGCGCGCAATTGCAGGGCGAACTCGCCTCGGGCCGGGTGAACTACG
>JANYBA010000052.1 GCA_025360985.1 Gammaproteobacteria bacterium
GCCGAGGAACTCGATCATGATTAGCAAAAAGACCGCCGCGGCTCGTGACGCCGGCCGTAATATCGGAGATGAACTGTTGCAGGCCATCCGTGACGTGAAGACCGGCAAGTACGGCGCCAAGTACAGCGTCGAAGCCAATGACGTGGTCAAGGCCCGCCTCAAATCAGGCCTGTCCCAGGCGCAGTTCGCCGAGGCCCTGCATATTTCCTCCCGAACTCTTCAGCAATGGGAGCAAGGACGCCGCCATCCGTCCGGGGCTGCGGAGACCCTCCTGAAGATTGTGTTCCGGCATCCTGAAGTGCTCCGCGAGGTCGCAGGGGCATAGCGATTCACTCACACCGAGAAGGCCACGCGAGGTTCAATCAAGTGACAACTACCACCCCTCTTGAAGATGTCCGCGTTCCCACCCGGTACAAGCTGGCGGCCATGTGGACGTCGGTGATGTTCCTGTACATCTACGTCGATTATTTCGAGCTGTACGTGCCGGGCAAGTTGCAGGGAATGCTCGCGGGGAACATGGCGCCGCTCGGCCCCGTGACCCAGGGCGTCCTGCTGGGGACGGCAATCATGCTGGCAGTGCCGAGCCTGATGATCTTCCTGTCGCTCGCGCTCGGCGCTTCCTTGACCCGATGGTTGAATATCGTGATCGGCGTTGTCTACACCGCGATCGAGCTCGCTGTCGCTTCCGGAAGCGGCTGGACTTTCTATGTTTCGATCAGCCTCGTGGAGGCGGTGCTCACCGTGCTGATCGTCTGGACCGCGTGGCGTTGGCCGCGAGCCAGCGAGAGCTTGCGATGAGCATTGTCAGGGGCTTGGCGAAAGCGGCTGCGGGCGCCGGAGCCGGCGTTGCGTTGCTGACGGCGCTGCCCGTATTCGGCGCCGTGGGGGCTATCACCACCGTGGGCCTTGTCGTGGGTTCAGTTCTCGGGGCGACGGCGGCCGTCGCCGACGAGGTCCTGGAAGCCAGGAAGAACAAAAAGAGCGCTACTCCCGTCGAGCGCGACAAGCCCTAGGCCTGGCCGGAATCCGCCTCGTGAAGCAAACAATCGGACTCGTGTCGGTGCTGGTGCCGGACTACGAGGAAGCCCTCGCCTTCTACGTCGGAATCCTTGGCTTCACGCTGGTCGAGGACTCGTTCGTCCCGGAACAGGGCAAGCGCTGGGTCGTGGTCGCGCCACCGGGCTCCTCCGAGTCGCGCCTGCTCCTGGCCCGGGCATCGACTCCCGAGCAGGTCGCGCGCATCGGCGATCAAACTGGCGGCCGCGTATTCCTGTTCCTGTACACCGATGACTTCGCCAGGGACTTCCAGAAGTACAAGGACAAGGGCGTCCCGTTCGTTCGCGAACCGAAGGAGGAAGCCTACGGCACGGTGGCGGTATTCCGGGATCCGTGGGGCAACCTCTGGGACCTCCTGCAAAAGAGAGTCGCCTGATGAAGGCAGCCGTGATCACGCGCTATGGCTCCCCCGGCATCATCGAGGTTCGCGATGTCCCGATGCCGGTGCCGGGGCCGGACGAAGTACTGGTCCGCGTCCACGCCACGACGGTCAACCGCACCGATTGCGGCGAACTCCTGCACCCGGCGCTGATACGGATGTTGACCGGCGGCGGTCGATCGCGCCGAACGACTCTCGGTCTGGATTTCGCCGGAACGGTCGAGGGTGTCGGCGCAGCGACCGGCTTGTTCAAGCCGGAAGATCGCGTTTTTGGCATGTGCCCGATCCGCAAGGAAGGCGCACAGGCGGAATACCTCTGCATGTCCGAAACCGGGCCGATCGCGGCCATGCCTTCGAACCTGGACTACGAACAGGCGGTCGTTTGCGAAGGCGCGTTCTACGCCTTTCCGATCATCGAGCATTTCGCCCCGAGACCCGGCCAACGAATACTCATCTACGGCGCCTCCGGCGCGATCGGCACGGCCGCGCTGCAGTTCGCCAAGGATCGCAACGCAGACATCACCGCAGTCGTGTCAGGTCGCCACGTCGAACTGATGCGTTCGCTGCGGGCCGACCGGGTGGTCGATTATTCGACCGACGAATTCGCCCGATTGGGCCGCGACTACGATTTCGTGCTGGACGCGGTGGGCAAGCTGGGCATCGGCCGATGGCGGCGTTGGCTGAAACCCGGCGGCGTGTTTGCGGCGACGGACATCGGCCCCGGGGCGCAGAACCTGCCGCTCATCCTCTGGTCGAAAATCACCGGCAGCGGTCGGGTCGTGGTTCCCCTGGCGAAGTCCGGAAGCGGACAGGCATTCGTAACCCGGCTCAAAGGCATGATCGAAGCGGGCCGATTCGTCCCGGTCATCGATCGCAAATATCCACTTTCTGAAATCGCCGATGCCTATCGTTACGTCCAGACTGGCCAGAAAGCCGGGATCGTCGTCATCGATGTCGTCGCGGCATGAGTTGGTGAGAGAATTCCGGATTCCGGCATCTGACCCATAAGGAACCGCACATGAAAGACTCAATGGTCACCACCGCTTTAGAACTCCCCGGCCACCGGATCGTCCGAAACCTCGGCGTGGTGCGCGGCATCATGGTTCGGTCCCGATCCATCGTCGGCAACCTGGTCGGTGGGATACAGTCCTTGTTCGGCGGCAATATCACCATCTACACGCAGCTATGCGAACAAGCCCGGGCCGACACCTACGCATCGATGTGCAAGCACGCCGACGAGTTGTCGGCCAATGCCATCATCGCAATGCGTTACGATGCCACCGAGTTGATGCCGGGGCTGACCGAAGTGCTGTGCTAAGGCACGGCCGTGGTCGTCGAACCGGTTTGATCGCCGTTTCCTGATTGCCACTGCGAGAGGACTCCCATGGCTCCCTGGTTTTGGTACGCCGTCGTCGCCGCCGTCCTCTATGGCGCGCACCAGGTATTTACCCGGCTGGCTTCGGACGGCATCGGCGACGGCCTGGGCGGCTTCGTCGTCGAAGGCACGGCCGCGCTGACCATCCTCGTCTACCTGGCATTCCTCTGGCTTTCGGGCCGCTGGGAGCAGAAGTTCACGATGGTCGGCTTCAACTACTCGGCGCTCACCGGCGTTTGCGTCGGCGCCGGCACCGTCGCCTTTTTCCTACTGTTCCAGCGCGGCGGGCCCTTGTCGGCGGTTCCCGCCATCCTGGCGGGCGGTGCCGCGATCATGGCCATCGCCGGCGTGTTTTTCTTCAACGAGAGCTTGTCCTGGCAGCGTTCGCTCGGCATCATCCTCGCCATCACCGGCCTGTTCCTGCTGCGGCGGTAATCGCTCAACATGAAAACCATAGGGCTGATCGGCGGCATGAGTTGGGAATCCACCGCCACCTACAACCGGTTGATCAACGAGACCATTAAGGAACTAATGGGCGGTCTGCATTCAGCGAAAATCGTCCTGTACAGCGTCGATTTCCACGAGATCGAACGGTTGCAGCACAACGGCGACTGGGAGGCATCCGGAGCCCTGTTGGCGGGTACCGCCCATGCGCTGGAGTCGGCGGGAGCGGATTTCCTGGTGCTGTGCACCAACACCATGCACAACGTCGCGCCGGCGATCGAACAGGCGGTCGCCATTCCGTTGCTGCACATCACCGACCCGACCGCGGACGCGATCAAACGCGCCGGCTTCGCCACGGTCGGGCTGCTCGGCACGCGCTTCACGATGGAACAGGACTTCTACCGTGATCGCCTGCGCGACCGACACGGCCTGCGCGTACTGGTTCCCTCGCCCGGGGACCGCGACATCGTCCATCGCGTGATCTATCATGAACTCTGCCTGGGCCGGATCGAGGCGCAGTCCCGCGACGAATATCGGCGGATCATCGCTGGTCTCGCCGCGCAGGGCGCGCAGGCGATCATCCTCGGCTGCACCGAAATTTCCCTGCTGGTCGAGCAAGGCGATTCGCCGGTGCCACTGTTCGACACCACCGCCATCCACGCCCGCGCGGCCGCCGACACCGCGCTAACATCGGAGTAGCCATGAATATGACCGCGAACGAAACGCCCAGCAAAGTGCCGGAAGTGACGCTGGTGTTCTGGATCATCAAGGTCCTCGCCACCACGCTCGGCGAAACCGGCGGCGATGCCGTCACCATGTCGTGGCTGGGCGAAACCACCGCTGCCGCCACGGGATTCGGCTATTTGATCGGAACGGCGATATTTGGAGTCATCTTTCTTGCCACTGTGCTGGTGCAGATAAAGGCGAAGAAGTTTCATCCGATCCTGTACTGGATCACGATCGTGGCGACAACCACGGTTGGCACCACCATGGCCGATTATGCCGACCGCTCGCTCGGCATCGGTTACGCCGGGGGCTCGACCTTGCTGTTCGCGCTGTTGATGGCGTCGCTGTACACCTGGCATCGCACGCTCGGTTCGGTCGCGATCGACACGGTCGCTTCGCCGAAATCAGAAATGTTCTATTGGATGACGATCATGTTTTCGCAGACGCTCGGCACGGCGCTCGGCGATTGGACGGCGGACAGCGCCGGCATGGGCTACGACGGCGCCGCCATCGTCTTCGGCGCGCTCTTGCTAGTGGTGGCGCTGGCGTATTTCTTCACCAAGCTCTCGCATGTCGCGCTGTTCTGGGCGGCCTTCATCCTGACCCGGCCGCTCGGCGCGGTCGTCGGCGATTTCCTCGACAAACCCGTCGACCATGGCGGCCTGGCGCTGAGCCGCTATACCGCTTCGCTGACCATTCTGGCGCTGATGGCGATCATGGTCCTGCTTTTCAAGCAGCGACCGGCGCAGAGAGTGCACTGAGCGACGCCATCGCCGCGATGACTTCACGTCGAACGACTTTCCTGCTGACCTTGTTGGCGATGATTGCCTTCGCCGGAAACTCGCTGCTGTGCCGGTTGGCGCTGCAACGCACCGGCATCGACCCGGCCAGCTTCACCGGCATCCGCCTGCTGTCCGGCGCGCTGACGCTGGGCCTGATCGTGCGCCTGCGCCGCGGCCCGGACGTGGCGGGCGGGAACTGGCCGTCCGCGCTGGCGCTGTTCGCCTACGCCGCTGGATTTTCCTACGCCTACCTCAGCCTGACCGCGGCGACCGGCGCCCTGCTGCTGTTCGGCGCCGTGCAGGCGACCATGATCGGCGTCGGTCTGTGGAACGGCGAACGCCTGCGGCCGTTGCAGACCGTCGGGCTGCTCGGTGCATTCGCCGGGTTGGGCTGGCTGTTGCTGCCCGGCCTGTCGGCGCCGCCGCTCGCAGGCTCGACGATGATGCTCGGCGCCGGCGTTGCCTGGGGCGTCTATTCGCTGCGCGGCCGCTGCGCCGGCGATGCCACCGCCGTGACCACCGGAAATTTCCTGCGCGCGCTGCCGATGGCGGCGGTACTGGGCCTTGCGATGTTCGGCACGATTGGATTCGACCGGGCCGGCATCTTATACGCGGTCGCATCCGGTGCGATCGCCTCCGGGCTCGGCTACGCGGTCTGGTACACCGCCTTGCGCGGCCTTAAAGCCACGAGCGCGGCCAGCGTGCAGCTGAGCGTTCCGGTCATCGCGGCATTGGGCGGCATACTGTTCCTGGGCGAAGCCATCAGCCTGCGCCTGGCGGTCGCCGCGGTTGCCATCCTCGGCGGCATCGCCCTGGTCATCGTCGACAAATCCCCCGCGAGGTAGCCATGGCACGAATCGAATCCCGATTGGACGAACTCGGACTGGTCTTGCCGCCCGCCTTCACGCCGCCACCGGGCGTCGTCCTGCCCTTCCAGTCGGTGCGCGTCGTCGGCCGGCGCGCGATCATCTCCGGCCATGGCCCGCAGGATGCGCGCGGCGCCTTCGCCACGCCCTTGGGCAAGGTCGGCCGCGAGCTGACGGTGGAACAAGGCTATGTCGCGGCCCGGCTGACCGCGCTGTCCATCCTCGGCAGCCTGCAACGCGCGCTTGGCGACCTCGATCGCATCAGCGCCTGGACGCGGGTCTTCGGCATGGTCAATTCGGCATCGGGATTCAACCGGCAACCGGCCGTGATCAATGGTTTTTCCGACCTGATCCTGGAAGTGTTCGGTCCCGAGGTCGGCGCCCATGCCCGCAGCGCGGTCGGGCTCTACGAACTGCCGTTCGACATTCCGGTCGAGATCGAGGGCGAAGTGGAGCTCGCGCCCTGAGTTCAGTCCAGGTGCGCCGCGTTGTCGCCGCGACTACGACCAAACCAGCCGTCCAGGCGCCCGGCCAGCCACTTCACCGCGCGCGAGAAGCGCCCACGCCGGGTCTTGCGATCGCGCGCCGCCTCGTCCACCAGCCAGGCGACCTGGATCACCGGGCGTTCGCCTTCGAACGGCAGGTGGCCGTGGAAGGAGTTCTCGGCGCGCTTGAACGCCGCCATCCGGCCATACAGCGGCCGCAGTTCCGGCAGCAACACCGACTCTATGTCGTCGGGACGGGCCAGGAAGCGCAGGCAACCGGCCGAAATCTCCGGCCAGTCGGGGCTCAGGTAGACGAGGGCAGTCGCGACCTTCGATTTGCTGTCGGTATGGATGGTGCCGTGGCGCAGGTTCAGCGCGCGGCACAGCGTCACCAGGGTCGGATGCTGCGACATTTTATCGACGCCGATCTTCTCGCCCAGGGCATCTGCGAAGGCCGGCGCGGTCAGCTCGGCGACCAGGGCGTTGACCGACGGCCCGCAATCGGCGACTTCATGCGGAAAAAAGCCGGCGCCGCGATAACGTGGGAAATCCGCCGCCAACGCCGGCGCGGCGTTAGCGGCCAGCACATCCCTGGCGACCAGGAAATGGAAGGGCTCGCCGCGAACGAGCGCGGAGGCCAGGCAGTCGTGCTCAAGGATTGCCGCCACTGCGTAATTCCCTTGCCAACGTGGTAATGGCGGTATTTTAGCGCTATTGCCGACCGCGAACCGAGCCTGTGACGAATCCCGCCCTGCCGCGAATCATGGTTCCGAGACCGCAATCGCGTCCGAACTGCCTGCCATGCCCGAAGCCAGTGCCACCATGAAACTCGATGCCCGACTAGTCTTCGGCGAATTGCTCGAGCGCCATCGCAAGATCGTCTTCAAGGTCGCCAACAGTTATGCCTGGCACCCGGACGATCGCGCCGACCTCGCCCAGGAGATCGCGACGCAGCTTTGGCGCGCCTTCCCTGGCTACGACCCGTCAAGGACGTTTTCGACCTGGATGTACCGGATCGCGCTGAACGTGGCGATCTCCCACATTCGTATCAACACGCAGCGCGACAAGCACATGGTGCCGCTCGACGAGACCTTGCACGACGTCGCCGACGAGCGCGGCGGCGACTTCGAAACCGATGATCGCGTCCGCGCCCTGAACCGGATCATCGCCGGGCTCGACAACTTCAACCGCGCCCTGCTCCTGCTTTACCTCGAAGAGCACAGCAACCGCGAAATCGGCGACATCCTCGGCCTGAGCGAAACCAATGTCTCGACCAAGCTCAGCCGCCTCAAGCAAAGCATCCGCAACCACCTGGAATGAGCAATGGAAACCACCATGGAACTCGATGAACTCAAGCAAGCCTGGCAGTCGCTCGACCGCCGGCTGGAAAAGCAGAACGCGCTCAACCTGCAACTGTTCAAGGACAGCCGCGTCGCCAGGATGAAATCCGGCTTGCGTCCGCTGGTGTTCGGGCAAGCCGTGCTGCTGGCCGTGGGCATCGCGATGACGGTGGCATTCGCCCCGCTCTGGGTCCGGAACCTTGGGACGCCGCACCTGTTCGTCTACGGCATCAGCCTGCACGCCTACGCGCTGATGATCATCGTCAGCGCCTCGCGCAACCTGTACATGATCGGCCAGATCGACCATGCGGCGCCGGTGCTGGAAATCCAGAAACAACTGGCCGAACTGCGCTCCTGGCAGCTGCGCAGCGGCTACTGGTTCGCCCTGGTCGGCTGCTTCATCTGGACGCCGATGCTGATGGGGGTTTTCTACTGGCTTGGCGCCGACATCTGGGTGCACAAGCCGGCGTTCGTGTACTGGTGCCTGGCCAGCAGTGTCGTCGCGGTCGTGGCGACTTGGGGCTTTATCCGCTTCTCACGGTGGCCCGGCCAGGAAAAACTGCGCCAGGCCATCAACGCCAGCGCCATCGGCCACAGCCTGCAACGCGCCCAGGCAGCGATCGACGAGATCGCCCGCTTCGAGCGGGACTGAAGTCCGGCTAGACTGCGCCCATGACCAACATCGTCTTTCCGCTCGACCGCGACCACGTCGAACTGCACCACCTGCTCAAGCTGACCGGCCTGGTCGACAGCGGCGGCATGGGCAAGACCGTGGTCGCCAGCGGCGCGGTGACGGTTGACGGCGCAGTTGAACTGCGCAAGACCTGCAAGATCCGCGCCGGCCAGGTCGTGCGCGTCGAGGACGTCGAGATCCGGGTGGTCGCGACAGGTTGACGGGCAAGCGGATTTTTCTTGCCGCAAAAAGAAACACCCGGCCATGACGGCCGGGTGTTCTTCGCAAACAACCTCAACGCGTTGTTACTTCTTGACGCAGTTCGGCAGCTTGAAGCTGGAGATCTTCGTCGACCAGCCCGCGGTCGACTGCGACTGGCCCAGCGCCGTGTAGTACTCGTTGGCGAACCAGAAGGTGCAGTCGTCGACCGGGTCGATGTTCATGGAACTGTAGTCTCCCCAGCGATTGTTGACGCTGCGCTGAAAACCCGTGCCGTCGACGATCGTGCCTTCGCTCAGCCCCAGGGTTCCGAGCGGGTCGGACTTCATTCGGCCCGTGTAACGGATGCCTGGGAAGACCGAAGTGCCGTCGACGACGCTGTAGCCGATCGCCATGTTGCCGCTCGCATCCATCGCGGCGCTGCCCATCCAGCGATTCACGCCATCGCCCGGGCTCAGGGTGCCCTGCTGGTAAACCGAATACACGCCGCTGGTGCGACGCACTTCATACCAGCGCACGCCGGCAACGCCCGGCGCCGCCTCGACCGACTGGTTGGTGACCAGCGACTCGTAGGTGCCGAAGTTGCGGTACGCCAGGCGATAGGTGGGCCGCTGCCGGTACGACAGGATGTCGAGTTTCTGGCTGGTGGTCGCACCCGGCTGCGCCAAGCAGCGACGAGCGGTGTTCGTGCACGGGAAGATCGAATCGAACGCCGCCACCGGCAACTGGGTCGGGCCGGTCAGTGACGCCACCGGCTTCGAATTCCAGATCACCTTCAGGTCGAAGATGTTGATGGCGTCGAAGCTGGCGCCATAACCGCCTCCGTCATCCTGGGTGCCGATGATAGGCGCGGCGATCTGCGCCTGCGGCCGGCGACTTCCGTCCATGTCCGGCGGCAACAGACCGTCGCCGATCCATTCCAGGTTGGCATTGACACCGTATTCGAGGAAGAAACGGACAGCACGCGCGGTCGGGATGCCGGCGATCATCTTGTTCTTGTCGATCGCGTAGACGCTGATGCCGTAACGGCTGCCGTTACCGAAGTCGCGCGTGGTCATGATGTAGGAATCGGCCCAGACGCTCACCTTCGGATAGTCGGGGAAGAACGAGCCACCGGCGACGTCGTCGGTCTGGGTCGGGAACGCATACAGGTAGTAGGCGCCGGTCGCGTCACCGGATACCGACACGGCGAAGCAGTTGTATTCCGGCGACACGTGATTGAGACCGCGGGTAGTGAACTGGCTCAGCACCCAGCGATCGGTGGTCTGGTCGTACAGCACGACCGGGTCGCCGGAGGCATCGGAGCAATCCGCAATCGGGAAACCATCCCACAGATCGCCGATATTGACCGGTCCCATCAGCTTGTTGCCGGTCGCCTTGTCAAAGACCGCCATGGTGAGGTTGGTCATTTCGACGTATTGGGTCGGGCCGACGTCGCCGACCGTGTCCGGGGGATTGGCGCGGCCACCGAAAATGTTGAAGGTGTCGATCGATCCCAGGCCTTCGAAGGTAAACAGCGGCGATCCGATCGGCGCCAGCGATTTCGCCGCCAACGGTCCCAGGAACTTGCCGCCATTGATGGCGCCGTCGCCCTTGAACGCGGTGTTCGTCACCGGCGGCCTTACTTCGCGCTCCTCGCGGAAGTCGGTAAACGCCTCGTCATCGGCCGGCGCTTGGTCCGGCGGATTCCCGGTCGGCAGGCTGCTGGCCGGCTTGGATACCTGGAATGCAATCGAGTTGTACCACGTTGGTTTCGCATTGACCTTGGTCGCCGCTTCGGCTTGCGCGGCGCATAGCAAAAGCGCCAACGCTCCCATCAGCGCGCCGACTCGATTCTGACTAGCGATCTTCATATCTGATTCCCCTGGTGGATTTGCCTAGCCGGGGTAATCTGCTCCTGCTGGCCGCGATTGGCAAGCTTGTTGCTTGGCAAAAGTGAACTTTTCGTTACTGCGATCGCCGCAGCGACGAAAACGCGACGTCGCGGCGGACGCGGTAGCCCATCTGGTCGTAGAGCGACTTGGCGCGCGGGTTCTCGTAGCTCACGTGCAGGAACGGCAGCGCGCCACGCGCCAGCGTATCGTTCGTCAGCATCGCCGTCAGGCGCCGCGCGTAGCCGCGGCCCAGGAAATTCGGATGGGTGCAGATCGCGCTCAGCTCGCGCGCCGTCTCGGTGCCCATGCGTTCGCCGATCATCGCTGCCAACCGGCCTTCCTGGTAGATGCCGAAGTAACGACCCATGTCCATGGTGCGCTGCCGGAAATAGTGCGGGTAGACCAGCGCGGTCAACTCGAGCACGTCGGCGCGGTGCGTTTCGCCCAGTTCGATCATCTCCGGACCGTCGATCACTGGAATGGGCGCCTCCCGGACCATCTGCGCCAGCGGCTGGTACGCCTTGAGGCTCCAGGCCGCCAACACGCGCGGCACGGGGCCGATCAAATACACGGTTTCTTCAGGCGCGACCAAAGCCTCGAGCGCGCTCTCCGCATCCACATCGACGCTGGCGACGCCGAGGAAGGGCGCGTACTCGGGCGGAAAGCGCGCGACCTCGCCGATGGCCAGGGCAAGATCGCGGTGCACGCTGCGCAGCGAGGACCAGAACGGGTTGTCGAGTCCGGTGGCGCTCATCTTGCCGCGCGCCACATCCCGGTCACTTCGGGTCCGCCGCCCGGCGCCTGGAATTTCGACACAGGCACGAATCCGACCGATTCGTAGCGGTGGTTGTTGGCCGGATTGCTGGACTCTAGGTAGGCAGGCATGCGCTCGGCATCGATTCGCGCAAGGTTTTCGCGCAGCAAGGCCATGCCCAGTCCC
>JANYBA010000065.1 GCA_025360985.1 Gammaproteobacteria bacterium
TCCTGGTCAGCAAGCTGCTGGCGCGCAAGGGCACCATCCACGTGCTGCTGCGCAAGGGATCGGAGAAGAAACTCGAGGCCATCGCCGCGAAGATGGGTTGGGACCGCAAGCGCATCGTCCCGGTGGTCGGCGACCTCGACCAGCCCAAGCTCGGCCTGACGGCAGCGCAGATCAAGCATCTGTCCGGCAAGGTCACGCATTTCTTCCACCTGGCGGCCGTCTACGACATGAGCGCGACGGCCGAGTCCCAGCGGATCGCCAACATCGAAGGCACCCGCCACGCGATCGAACTCGCCACCGCGATCAAGGCTGGCTGCTTCCACCACACCAGTTCGATCGCAGCCGCCGGACTCTACCCGGGCATTTTCCGCGAGGACATGTTCGATGAGGCCGAGGGTCTCAAGGATCCCTACCTCAAGACCAAGCACGAATCCGAGGGACTGGTCCGGCGCGAATGCAAGATCCCGTTCCGGATCTACCGGCCGGCGATGGTGATCGGCCATTCCAAGACCGGCGAGATCGACAAGATCGACGGTCCCTACTATCTGTTCACCCTGATCAAGAAGATCCGCGAGGCGCTGCCGAAGTGGATGCCGACCCTGGGCATCGAGGGCGGCAAGATCAACGTCGTGCCGGTCGATTTCGTCGTCGACGCCATGGACCACATCGCCCACAAGCGCGGGCTCGACGGCAAGTGCTTCCACCTGGTCGACCCGGATCCGATGCGCTTCGGCGAGCTGATGAACACCTTCGCCCGCGCCGCGCATGCGCCCGAGATGACCATGCGCCTCGACGCGCGCCTGTTCGCCGTGATCCCCGGGCCCATCCGCAGCGCCGCCGTCAACCTGCCGCCGGTCAAGCGCTTTACCGACCTGATGCTGCGCGACCTCAAGATCCCGCGATCGACCCTTTCGTTCATCACCTATCCGACCCGTTTTGATACCCGCGAAGTCGAGCGCGCGCTCAAGGGCAGCAAGATCGAAGTGCCGAAACTGGAGGAATACGCCTGGCGGATCTGGGACTACTGGGAGCGCCACCTCGACCCCGACCTTTTCGTCGACCGATCGCTGCGCGGCAAGGTCGAGAACCGGGTCGTGCTGATCACTGGCGGTTCATCGGGCATCGGCAAGGCATCCGCGATCAAGGTCGCCGAAGCCGGCGCCAAGGTGATCATCGTCGCCCGCGGCGAGAAGGAACTGCACGAGACCCGCGATGAGATCATCGCTCTGGGCGGCAAGTGCTGGGCCTACACCAGCGACTTGACCGATCTGGCCAGTTGCGACGAATTGGTCAAGAAGGTGCTGCACGACCACAAGCACGTGGACGTCCTGATCAACAACGCCGGCCGTTCGATCCGCCGTTCGGTCGAGGCCAGCTACGACCGTTTCCACGATTTCGAACGCACGATGCAGCTGAATTATTTCGGCAGCTTGCGCCTGATCATGGGCTTCCTGCCGACGATGACGCATCGGCGCAGGGGCCATATCGTCAACATCAGCTCGATCGGCGTGCTGGCCAGTTCACCGCGGTTTTCCGCCTACGTCGCTTCCAAGGCCGCGCTCGACGCTTTCAGCCGATGCGCCCAGGCCGAGTTCAGTGGCAAGAACATCGCCTTCACCACCATCAACATGCCGCTGGTGAAGACGCCGATGATCGCGCCGACCAAGATGTACGACTCGGTGCCGACCCTGACGCCGGACGAGGCCGCCGACCTGGTGGTGAAGGCGATCATCGAACGGCCAAGCCGCGTCGCGACCCGCACCGGCATCTTCGCCGCCACGCTCAACGCCCTCGTCCCCAAGGCTTACGAAGTGATCATGAACACCGCGTTCGAGATGTTCCCGGATTCGGCCGCCGCCAAGGGCGATCGCAAGGCGCTCAAGAGCGAACACACCAGCAACGAACAGGTCGCGTTCGCGGCGCTCATGCGCGGCGTGCACTGGTAACGGAACCAGGGGTGCCTCAGTTGCACTGCCGCCAGCGGACCGGCAGGTGCGTCTCCGCGGGCGGTTCGAGCTGCAGGCGGGAATAGCGCAGTTCCTCGTAGCCGACCAACATCCGGCAGGCTTCCTCGATCAGTGGCTGGTCCTTGCCATCCGACTGGGAAAGGGTCAGCAACAGGGTCGACTGCGCCGACCAGATGGCCGAGCGCACCTGCGGTAGCAGCGAAACCTGCTTGGCAACGTCGGCGCGATGCCGGGCTTTGTCGGCATCCGTAAGGTTGGCGATCTCCGCCAGCGCCTTGCGCGCTTCGGCCAATTGCCGGTCGGTCGTGTTGTCGGAGGGCCCCGGCGCCATTGCCGAACTGCGGAAAGCGGCCGCTTCCGGCGCCGCCGCGCCGCCGCCGGGGGAAAACAGCGTGATGCCCACGACGAAGACGAGCAGTCCGGTCGCGACGCTCGCCAGGCCGCCCGCCCACAGGCCCTTGCGCGATTGCGCCATGGCTTGGGCGGCGACATCCGACCGGGTGGCTTCGGGCAGGAATGGCCGCAGTTTCGTCCACAGGTTTGCGCCGTCGAGTATGTCGATGGCCAATCGCGGCGCAGCGGCGACGCCAGCAGGGTCGGCGTTGCCAAGGGTGATCAACAGGCCGCGGTCCGCGCCCTTGAGCGGAAGTCGGCCGGCGAACTCACGGACATCGTGGAGGCTGATCTGGTAGGCGGTGCCGTGCTTGTAGGAAAACAGGAATTTCTGGCCTTCCCGTACCAGCAGGAATTCGCTCTCTTCGGTGGCCGATGCCAGCTTCGCTTGTTCGGCAAAACCTTCGCGATCGAGCGCCTCGAGGATCAGGCCGATGCACATCCGCCATTTCAGCTTGGCCAGCGCCTGCACGCCGAGCCGTACTTCTTCCTGCCGACGACGATTCACGCCGAACCACAGGCCGGTGCCGGCCAGGCCGAGCAGGGTGATCGCAATTGCCACGAATGCTGCCGTCATGCCGTGCGTCCCGGGGGTACTTCGCCAAGGATAACGCGTCGCAGCAAGGTTTCAGGACGGGTAAAGAAAATGGCCCGCCAGCCATTGGGTCGTGAGGGGAGGGATCTTACGACTTTCGATTCAGGCTGGCGGGCACAAGACTGCCGGGTTCGAGGCTGGATCAGCCTTGCGGCGACACCGGCTTGGCGGCCTTGGGGACGCTGGGACGGGCGGATTTACGGGCTTTCGCCGCGGGCTTGGCCGCTTTCTTGGAAGGCTTGGCCGCCTTGCTCGCTGGCTTCTTTGCCGGCCATGGCGACTTGGACGGCGTCTTCGACGCCACCTTCGGTGCCGATGCATTGCCCTGCTTGAGCGCCGCGGTCAGTTCGTCAACGCGCGTGCTCAGCGCGTTGATCTCGTCCCGGCCCGGAATGCCGAGGCGGTTGAGGGCGCGCTGGACGCGATCCTCGAACACTTTCTCGAGCTTGTCCCAAGTGTCGACCGTACGTTCACGGACGACGCCGACGCGGCCTTCGACCGCGTCGCGGACGGCGTCGACCTTGCCGGTGGCGAGGCTGCGGGTGGTCTTTTCGAGGTTCATGCCTTCTTTCACCAGGGCTTCGAACATCTTCGAGCCCTCGCCCTGCGCACGCGTCAACGCGCCGACGCCGGCCATCCAGATCTGTTGCGCCGACTCGACCAGCGAGCGCGACATCTGCTCGGCCTTGGCCTGCAGGTCGGCGGCGGGCGAATGCGCGGCAGCGGCTTTCGCACGGGTGGATTTCTTGAGCTTGGCCATGGTCGGTTCTCTTTGGGTTCTGGCGCGGACTAGGTGCGGGCGCGGAAGAATGCCGCGGATGCCTGCAATCTGCAGGGCTTGTCTAGAGCTTTCACACCATTGCCGAAGCGCGCGCCGTTACCTTCGATCGGCGTTGGCGTCGCTGCACCTGCAACTCGACCTCGTCGAGGGCGCGATGCAGGCGCGCGGTCGCCTCGGTGCGTCGCGGTGGGCGTTTCAGGCCGTCGGCGACCGATCGCGCGGGTGCGTCGAGCACTTCGTCGCGCAGGCGCAGGCCATGGCGTTGCAGCAGCGGGCCGAGCGTTTCGCGGTGCCGGCGCAAGTCGCCCAAGGTGCGCCGGAAAGCGTGTTCGCACAGCCGCTTGCGCGAGGAATAGCTGAAGATGTTGGTGAAGAACATCTCGCCGTCGTCGTCGTCCGGCTCGAGCACCATCTGGTCGGTGCGTGGATATTGCTGGGCGTACTTGGCCAGGCCAACCTGCATGCGCGACTGCAGCAGGGTGCGGAAGGTCTGCGACAGCACCGCCGGCAGGCCGGCTTCGGACAGCCTGCCCAGGCCATGCGGCCGCTGTCCGCCGCGGCTGGCATTGAACGGGACCAGGGGATTGATCCCGATCATCAGATCGATGCCGTGGTCGAGCACGACCGAGGCGTGCAAGGTCCGGCGCAGGGCGCCGTCGACGAAATGGCGACCACGGATCTCGACCGGCGGATACAAGCCGGGTAAGGCCGCGCTGGCTTGGATCGCCCGCGAGATTGGCACGTCGTCCCAACCGTCGCTGCCGAAACGCACCGCCGCTCCGGAATCCAGGTCGACCGCGACCACGAAAAGCTTCTGCTTCAATTCGCGGAAATCGTTGCTGCGCCCGTGCCGGCTGAACACGCCGGCGAGGAAACGCTCAATGCCGACATTGTCGAACAGTCCGGTCGGCACTAGCCCGCCCAGGCGGCGGAACAGTTCGCCCAATTGGCTGCCGTTGGGATTGCCGAGGACGTCGCGCCACCAGTGCCAGGCCACGCCCGGGAGGCTCGCGGCCCGGCGCGCGTATTCCAGGAACGCCGGTCGCAGGAAGATTTGCGGCCGGAATTGCACTTCGTGGCTGTCGCCGGTGATGAAGATCCGGTACATCTCGGCCGTGCTCAGGCCGTTGGCCAGCCCGGCCGCGAGGAAGGATCCGGAACTGACGCCGACATAGACGTCGAGGCGGGCCGGGTCGAAGCCCTCGATCGCTTCGTCGAGCGCTCGCAATGCGCCCAATTCGTACATTCCGCCGATCGGTCCGCCGCCAGCGATCGCCAAGCCGACGCGGCCAGGACTCTTTTGCGGCTTTCGAGCGGGTTGCAGGACGAGCATGCTATTGGTCTTGGTCTCTGACGAAGCGCGGCGATTGTAGCCCGCCGCACCTGTACGGCAAGGGGACGCAGATCACGGAGTTTCGATGGCGCAGGAAACACGCTCCCGGTTGATCCGGCGGCTGCAATGGCAGAAGGCAAGCAACGATCCGCGCCTGGAGCCGCGCAATGGCCTGCCGGTATTGCCGATGCTGCGACGTTGGCAGTCGGCGCGCCTGCGCGCGGCGTTCGCGGATTTCCTCGCCGACCCGAGCATGCGCCCGGCCGCTGAATTCTTCCTGAGCGACCTTTATGGCGACAAGGACTTCACCGGACGCGATCGTGATGCCGCGAAAATCCTGCCGATGATGTCGCGTTTCTTGCCGGACTCGCTGCTGCGCGCGGCGGCGGACGCCATTGAACTGGCGATCCTGAGCCATTCGCTGGACCTGCGGATGGCCGAGGTCCTGACGCGCCGCCCGCGGCCCTTGGCCGGGATAGGTTTCGACGACTACGCCGACGCCTACCGCCGCGTCGGGCTGCCGCGCCTGCGCCGGCACCAGATCGCCCTGATCCTGCGGGTGGGTCACGCGCTCGATGCGGCCGTGCAAAAACACGGCGTCGCCCGGTTGCTGCACGCCTCCAGGATCCCGGCGAAGTTGGCGGGCCTGTCCGAATTGCAGGAATTCCTCGAGCGCGGCTTCACCGCTTTCGCGGCGCTAGGCGGCGCCGGGCGGTTCCTGGCCGAGATCGGCCAGCGCGAAACCGCCGTGGCGCGGACCCTGTTCGCCGGCGATCCGCCGCCTTTCGCTCAGCCGAACTCTTCGTCCAGGTAACGATTGATCTCGCGCTCGAC
>JANYBA010000085.1 GCA_025360985.1 Gammaproteobacteria bacterium
ACCCGAGCCGCCGCGTCCTCCGCCTCGCTGCGCGGGCGGTCCTTATATCAGAGCCGGTCAGGCCGCGCCAGATTTCGATGATCTTCGGCATCGCGCCGGCGATCGCGCCGGTGATCGGCGGCCTGATCCTTGGCTGGAGCCACTGGCGCGGCATCTTCTGGTTCCTGGCGCTGTTTTCCCTGATGCTGTTGGTCATCGTCGTCGCCTGGTTGCCGGAAAGCCATCCGCCGGAAAAACGCTTGCCGCTGCATGTCCCGACACTGGCTAGCGTGTACCGGACCATTCTCTCGGACGGGCGCTTTCGCCTGCTGGCCTTGGCTGGCACCGCCAATTTCGGCGCGCTGTTCCTGTACATCGCCTCGGCGCCGGCGTTCGTGCTCGACATCCTCAAGCTCAACGAGCAGCAATTCGTGGTGTTCTTCGCGCCGACCATCGGCGGCATGATCACCGGCGCCTTCATCAGCGGGCGCGCGGCCGGGCGCATGCGCGGCGAACGCCTGGCGAACATCGGGTTCCTGGTCGGCGGCATCGCCACCGCCTGGAACATCGGCTACCACGCCCTGGTCGCGCAACCTTCCGTGGTCTTTTCCATCCTGCCGACCGCATTGATCGCCCTGGGAATTGCTTTGGTGTTTCCGATCCTGACGATCTCGATCCTCGATCTCTACCCGAACCAGCGCGGCAGCGCCTCGTCGATGCAGGCCTTCGTCGGCCTGCTGTCGAACGCGGCGATCGCCGGCGTCGTCTCGCCCTGGCTGAGCGACAGCGCCCTGCACCTGGCCTTGGGCGCCGGCTGCTTTACCGCCACCGGATGGTTGTTGTGGCGCTGGTCGGTCGTGCACAACCGGCAGCGCTGCGCCGATCCGGTGCCGGAAAGCCTGGCGCTGGAACCAACCGACGAGATGTAGCCGCGGTCATTCCGCCAACGCGCGACGATAGTCTTCGCGCAGGCGCTCCTGGAAATGGTGCACGGCGTTTTCGCGCAGCGGATTGAGCCGGCCGGCCGTGTAGGAGCCGCTGTCGAGGCCGCGCTGGACGTCGAGGCAGATCCGCGCGTCCTCGGCCTGGACAGTGTCGGAGAAATCGAGGTCGCGTTGCCGGCGCGCCAGCGCTTCGGCATCGCCATTGTCGGCGTAATAGAAATCGAATTCGATACGGCAGCGATTATTGGCCAGCGGCAGTACGCGGTTGGCTTGCAGGCGACCGTCGGTGATGTTGAGCATCGAGTTCGGGTACAGGAAGTAGTACAGCGCTTCGCCGGAACCATACGGGCCGGCGGCGCCATCCAATGGACTGTGTTGCACCGAATGCCAGGCCGCGACATCGATGGCATAGTTGCGATAGTCGAGCAACTGGTTCAAGGCCGGGTGGACGTGCGGAACGTGGTAGCCCTCCAGGTAATTGTCCAGGTAGTTCTTCCAGTTGCAGTCGAGGTCGTAATGCAGGTGGCGATGCAGTCGCAGGTCGGCGAGGCGGTGCCCGGCTTGCGCCAGGCGCGCAGCGATGCCTTCGACGTAATCCTCGAACGGCGGTGGCGATTCCGCGGCGGCGAAAACCAGCCCTTCGAATTCGCGCACGATCAGCTCCGGCAGTCGAATGCCGGCGATGTCGAAATCCTGCGCATCCTTCATTTCCGTCGCCGCGCGCAGGCTGCCGTCCAGGTTGTAGGTCCAGCCGTGGTAGCGGCAGCGGAGCTGCCGCAGGCTCTTTCCAGAGCATTCCGCCAGCGGCCCGGCGCGATGCCGGCAGACGTTGTGGAACCCACGCAGGCCGGCGCCGGTCCGAATCAGGATGACCGGCAAGATGCCCAGCGTGGCGACCACGTAGTCGCCTTCGTCGGCGAGCTCGGACACATGGCAGACCAATTGCCAATGGCGCTTGAACACCGCCGACTGTTCGAGCTTCGCGACCGCTTCGCCGCTGTAGAAATGAGCGGGCAGGGCGAAGGCCGTAGCCAGCGGCTGCGACGCCACCTCGGCCGCGGCAAACGGCAGCGTCATGCTGCCGGAATACCCAGCGAGTAGACGAAGAAATCGTCGTCGCGAACGTAGCCCAGGCGCCGGTAGAGTTTCTGCGCAACCTCGTTGTCGCGGGCCGTCTGCAGGAAGATCTCGCAGGCGCCGGTGTCGACCGCCAGCTCGCGCGCGGCGTTCATCAGCCCCTCGGCGGCGCCGCTGCCGCGCGCCTCGGGAACAACGAACAGGTCGTTGAGGATCCAGTTCGGCTTCAGCGACAAGCTGGCGAAGGCCGGATACAACTGGGTGAAGCCGACCGACCGGCCATCGAGGCGGGCGAGGAACACCACCGACTGTTCCAGGCGCAGGCGCGCCTCAAGGAATTCGCGGATGGCATCGGCGGACGCCGGCCGGCGATAGAAATCGAGATAGCCGCCGAACAGCGGCACCAGTTCGGCGAGGTCCTCGGTGTTAGCGCGCGCAATCGAAATCGGCATGGGCATGGCTCGCCAGGGGCTGGTCGATGCTAGCAGGCCGCGCGCCGCCAGGAATTGCCGGGCATCTTCGGCGTCTTCCTCGAACCAGCGCCGGGCCGAGCCGAGCCGGAACGTGTAGCCCCAGGCGTCCATGTCGGCCATCAGTCGCTCGCGGCCAACGCCAGGGAGCGCATCGGCAAGCAGGATCTGCAGGCAGCAGGCGGCGTCTTCCTCGGCAATCGAATCGCTGGCGTCGGTGTGGACGGCTTCGCGACGTTCGGCCGGCATCACGATCAGGTGGCAGGCTTCATGCAGCAGGGAATGCACCGGCGTGTCGGCGCGGGCATGGACCGTGGTGCCGATCAACCCGGCTTCGCGTTCGCCCCAGAAGCTTCCGGGTATCGGTTGGCCATCCGGCGTGCGCGCCAAGGCCAGGCCGTAGCGCTCGAGCAGCAAGCGCGGCGCCTCGAAGCCGATGTCGGCGAGCGTCAACATCAGGATCCGAACACCCGGGCGAGGAACCCTTTTTTTCCGTTGCCGGCGAAACGCATCGGGCGGTCTTCACCGAGCAGGCGGGCGACCGCGTCGGCGTAGGCCAGGCCGGCGTCCGAACCCGGGTCGAGGATCACCGGAACGCCGGCATGCGCGCTCGGCTGGACGTCCGCGGATTCCGGAACGACGCCAATGACCGGAATGCCGAGGATGGTTTCGACCTCTGCCGCCGAAAGCTGCACGCCCTGTTCGACCTTATCCGCGTCGTACCGATTCAAGAGCAGGTGCTGGCGGACGCTGTCGCCGGATTCGGCGCGGCGGCTCTTGGCGGCGAGCAGGCCGAGAACGCGTTCGGAATCCCGGACCGATGCTGCGTCGGGATTGACCACGACCAGCGCGCGGTCGGCGAAATACATCGCCACGAACGCGCCTTTTTCAAACCCGGCCGGGGCATCGCACAGGATGTAGTCGAAGCCGGATTCGGCCAGGCCCTTGATCACCCGGGCGACGCCTTCGGTAGTCAACGCGTCTTTGTCGCGGGTCTGCGATGCCGCGAGCACCTGCAGGTTTTCGCAATGGCGGTCGCGGATCAGGGCCTGCTTGAGGCTGGCTTCGCCGCGCAGGACATTGACGAAGTCGTAGACCACCCGGCGTTCGCAACCCATGACCAGGTCGAGGTTGCGCTGGCCGAAGTCGAAATCGATCACCGCGACCTGGTGCCCAGCGCGCGCGAGGCCGCAGGCGATGCTGGCGATGGCGGTGGTCTTGCCGACTCCGGACTTGCCCGAGGCGACGACGATGACCTCGGCCACGCCCGGGCTCAGGTTCCGGTCGCGAGTTGGCGATTGCGACCGGGCAAGGCGCGCGTGCCCAGCCAGGGCTGCTCCGGCAGGGACTTGCCATAGGCCTGGTCCACGAACGAAAAGCTGCACAGCTCCTTGACCAGCATCGAGGCGCGCAAGCCGGTGCCAGGCATCACCTGCTGGCCGACCTCGCGGAATCCGAAGCTGCCGTGGAAGAGCAGGGCGGGGTGGCTGCTGCTTTCCATGAACACTTCCGCCGCCAGTCGCGGCACGTGCAATTCGGCGTAGCTCTGCACGTCGGCATAGAAAACGCGGCCGACGCCGGTGCCCCTGCGCGTGCTGGCGACGACGATCCGGTCGATGTAAAGGAATTGCGGATAGCGCTCGGCGAACCAGCGGAAATTCGGGCTCTCGTGCGCGGACTGGTTCGAGAGGGCGACCAGGAATCCGGCCAGCAGCCCGTCTTTTTCCGCGACCCGGAAGTAGTCGGCGTTGTCCCAGAAGAAGCGCAGCTTCGCCGCATCCATCGGCAGGATGCCGGGACCGGCAGCGTTGTTGAGGGCCAGAACCTGATCCAGCTCGTGCTCGCGCACGTCGCGGATGACTATCGACATGATGTTGCGGCGCTCCCGGTTACTGCGACCTTGCCAACCTGGCGGGCCACGTTTCGGGGCGCGATTATCGCATGGTCGCTGTCCGCCGCGACAGTGTTCCGGAGCTCCTTGTCGAGCAGGACTTAACGCAGCCATTACTTTCGGGCCCCCCGTCTGGCGATGCGCTCGCCTAAGATGGGCCATGCCGATGCGCGTTTCCCACACCCAGCTGCTGCGTTACGCGGGCCTGTTCACCTGGGCGATGGTGGGCATTCCGCTGGTTCTGAACGCGTGGTACTTCCCGGCGGTCGAACCCGGGGAATCCGGAGAACTGTTGGCGCCGGTGCCGGATTTGCTGCGCTGGACCATCGCCTATCTGGCCTTCGGAGTCGCCTATTGGCTGGTGACGCGCGATCTCGGCCAGCGCCGGCAGCGCTGGTACGACCTGGTCCTGCTGGCGGTGCTCACCGCGACGGCCCTCGCGGTGTGCCAATACTCCGGCACCGGACTGGGCAGCATCCTGCTGATGATCGTCGCTGGCGTCATTCCCTGGCTGATGCCGTTGTCCGCCGGCATCATATGGTTGATCCTCCAACACGTTGCGCTGGTGCCGGTGTTCATCACCGGCGTGAAGCTGACGCCCATTGAAGCGATCTTGCAGGCGCTGCTTTACATCGGCTATTCGAGCTTCACGTTCATCACCGGCCTGGTGGCCAAGAACCAGGTCGAAGCGCGCGACGAACAGCGCCGGCTAAATTCCGAATTGCGGGCGACCCGAGCCCTGCTCGCGCAGAGTTCGCGCATGAGCGAGCGCCTGCGCATTTCGCGCGAGTTGCACGACCTGCTTGGCCACCACCTGACGGCGCTCAGCCTCAACCTGGAAGTGGCCGGGCACCTGACCGAAGGCAAGGCGCTGGAGCACGTGCGCCAGAGCCACACCCTGGCGAAGCTGCTGCTGACCGACGTGCGCGAGGCAGTCAGCGAAATGCGCGAGGAACGCGGCATCGACCTCGGCGCCGCCGTGCGCGTGCTGGTCGAAGGCGTGCCCGCGCTCGAGGTCGAACTCGACCTGCCCGAGCGCCTGCAAATCGACGACCCGGAGCAGGCGCAAGTCATGCTGCGCTGCACCCAGGAAATCATCACCAATGCCGTTCGCCACGCCGGCGCCGGGCGCTTGCGCCTGGAGTTCACCCAGGATCCGGGCGGGCTGCGGCTGCAGGCGCGGGACGACGGTCGCGGCTGCGATGCGCCGGTGGCCGGCAATGGTTTGCGCGGCATGCGCGAGCGGCTCGCGGCCTGCGGTGGCAGACTGGAGATCACCACAGCGCCCGGCCAGGGTTTCGCCCTGGACGTGCGCATACCGCAGGAGGCTGCACCATGATC
>JANYBA010000119.1 GCA_025360985.1 Gammaproteobacteria bacterium
CTGCGATAACGCAGGAGTTGCGAACGCACGCGCTCGTCGGCGGCCTGGTCGGCATGCAGATGCCAGGCATGGCCTTCGAAGTTGGGCGCGCTGTCCAGGCCGAAGTGCGCCAACGCGCCCGCGCGCAGTTCCGGTTCGAGCGCGGCAGCGAAATCGGCGCGCGTCCATAGGTAGTACTTGCCCTCGACGCCTTCGGAATCGGCATCGAGCGCCGAGCAGAAGCCGCCGCCATCGGCGCGCATCTCCGATTGCAACCAGGCGACGATGCCTTCGGCAGCCTCGCGAAATCTCGGGCGGTCGAACTGCGCCGCGGCTTCGGCATATACCGGCAGCAGCCAGGCGTTGTCGTAGAGCATCTTTTCGAAGTGCGGGATCGTCCAATGCTCGTCGACGCAGTAGCGGAAAAACCCGCCGGCCAGTTGGTCGTGCAGGCCGCGATCGGCCATGTTTGCCAGCGAAGTCGTCGCGACCCGTGCCGCCATGTCATCGCCGCCACGGGCGTCGGCCATCGCCAGTTCGATGGCGCCGGCGTGCGGGAACTTCGGCGCGCCGCGATGGCCGCCGTTTTCCTCGTCGAAATCCCCGGCCAGCCGTTCGCGGGCGGCGAGCAGCGGGGCGTCGTCCAGCGCACCGTCGTGCCGGCGCTCGCGGCCGAGATCGGCGATGAAGCCTTGCAAGGCCGAGTTCTGCTCCCGCACCTGGTCGCGTTTTTCGTCCCACCACTTGCGCGCCCCCAGCAATACCTCGGCGAAGGCGGGCATGCCGTAGCGCGCGGTCTTGGGGAAATAGGTGCCGGCGAAGTAGGGCAGCAGGGTGTGCGGGTCTAGGACGACGGTCAGCGGCCAGCCGCCGCCGCGCCGGGTCAGCGCCTGGTGCGCGAGCTGGTAGATCCGGTCGAGGTCGGGCCGGTCCTCGCGATCGACCTTGATGCTGACGTACAGGCGATTCATGAGTTCACCGGTGGCGGCGTCCTCGAAACTCTCGTGCGCCATCACATGGCACCAGTGGCAGGCCGAGTAGCCGATCGACAACAGGATCGGCCTGTCCTGGACGCGCGCTTCGGCCAGCGCCGCCGCGTCCCAGGCCCGCCAATCGACCGGATTGCCGGCGTGCTGGCGCAGGTAGAGGCTGGCTTCGGTGGCGAGTCGGTTGGGCATGCGGGTTCCCACGTTCGGGCTGCGAATCGGGCAAAATAGCGGCATGCCCGGACCCATTCTGCACGACATCGATCCCATCGCCCTGCACCTGCCCTTTTGGCCGCATGGCATCCACTGGTACGGGATCATGTACCTGCTCGGATTCGGCGTCGCCTGGTGGCTGGGCACGCGCAGGATTCGCGCTGGGCGCCTGCCGGGTCTGGACGAAAACGGCTTCGGCGACCTGCTTTTTTACGCCATGCTCGGCGTCGTGCTCGGCGGCCGCATCGGCTACGTGCTGTTCTATGCCTTCGGCGATTTCCTTGCCAATCCGATGTTCCTGTTCAAGATCAACGAAGGCGGCATGAGCTTCCATGGCGGCCTGCTCGGTGTGATGATCGCGGTCGCGTGGTGGTCGTGGAATCAGAAGCGGCACGTCTTCGACACCATGGATTTCGTCGCGCCGCTGGTGCCGCCGGGGCTGGGCTTCGGCCGCCTCGGCAATTACATCGGCGGCGAACTCTGGGGCAAGCCGACCGGTGGTCACTGGGGCGTGATCTTCCCGAACAGCGACCTCGGCCCATACACCGGGCAGTCGATGGAACAGCTCCGGGCCCTGCATGCCAGCGGCGCGCTCGACTCCTATGCGCGCCATCCGTCGCAGCTCTACCAGGCCGCGCTCGAGGGCCTGGTGATGTTCCTCGTGCTGTATTTCTTTTCGCGGCAACCAAGGCCGCGATACGCGGTCTCGGGAATGTTCGCGTTGATGTACGGCGTATTCCGCATCGCCGTGGAATTCGTGCGCGTGCCCGACGCGCAAATCGGCTATCGCTTCGGCACCGACTGGGTGACGCAGGGCATGTTGCTGTCGTTGCCGCTGGTGGCGGTCGGGCTGTTGCTGTTGTGGATGTCGCGACGGGCGCCGACCTTGCTGCCTGCCAAGGCCTGACATGCGCCAATACCTCGACCTGCTCGACCACGTGATGCGCGACGGCGCCGAGAAAGCCGACCGCACCGGCACCGGCACCCGCAGCGTGTTCGGCGCGCAATTGCGCTTCGACCTCGGCGCCGGGTTTCCGCTGGTTACCACCAAGAAATTGCACCTGCGCTCCATCGTCCACGAATTGCTGTGGTTCCTGCAGGGCGAGACCAACATCGCCTACCTGAAGGAACACAAGGTCGGCATCTGGGACGAGTGGGCCGATGCCGATGGCGAACTGGGACCGGTCTACGGCAAGCAATGGCGCAGCTGGGAAGCGCCCGACGGCCGCACCATCGACCAGATCCAGTGGCTGCTCGCCGAGATCAGGCGCAACCCCGACTCGCGCCGACTGATCGTCTCGGCCTGGAACGTCGCCGACCTGCCGAAGATGGCGCTGATGCCCTGCCATGCGCTGTTCCAGTTCTACGTCGCCGACGGCAAGCTCAGTTGCCAGCTGTACCAGCGCTCGGCCGACCTGTTCCTCGGCGTGCCCTTCAACATCGCCAGCTACGCGCTGCTCACGCACATGATCGCGCAGGTATCGGGCTTGGGCGTCGGCGATTTCGTCCACACCTTCGGCGACGCCCACGTCTACCTCAACCATTTCGAGCAGGTGCGCGAGCAGATGTCGCGCACGCCGCGCCAACTGCCGACGCTGAAGCTCAATCCGGAAGTCACGGACCTGTTTGCTTTCCGCTACGAAGACATCGCCTTCGAAAACTACGACCCGCATCCGGCCATCAAGGCGCCGGTGGCAGTGTGATCGACGTCGCGCTGGTCGCGGCACTCGATCGCCGCGGCGCCATCGGCCGCGACAACCAGTTGCCGTGGCGCCTGCCCGACGACCTCAAGCGCTTCAAGGCGCTGACGCTGGGAAAGCCGGTGCTGATGGGCCGCAAGACGGCGCAATCGCTGGGCCGGGCATTGCCGGGGCGGCGAAACCTTGTCCTGACTCGCTCGGGAACCGCGCCGTTCGCGGGAATGGAAGTGGTTGATTCGCTCGACCAGGCGATCGCGATGGCGGAAGGCGCCGAGCTGATGGTGATCGGCGGTGGCGAGGTCTACGCGCTGGCCGCGCCGCGCGCCACGCAGATGCACATCACCCATGTCCACACCGTGGTCGAGGACGCCGACGCATTCTTCCCGGCGCTGGACATGGCGCAATGGCAGGCGGGATTCCGCGAAGCGCACGTCGCCGACGAGCGGCACGCTTTCCGGTTCGAGTTCGTGGACTACGAGCGGATCTTGTAGCAGGGCCCTTGGGCCCGATGCCTAATCGCCGGCTTTTTCGCCGGTCGGCATGGCGCGACCTGGCACCTGGTGCAGGCGCAGTTCCGGGCCGAGTTCGAGTGCGCTGAGCTTGCCGCCCCAGACCGCGCCGGTATCGATGCAATAGACGCCCAGGCCCATGAACAAGCCGAGCGTGGACCAATGCCCGCAGACGACGGGCAGTTCGCGCGGGGCGTGGCCGGGCACTTCGAACCACGGATACATGCCGGGTTTTTGCGTACCGGGGCGGCCCTTGTCGTCGAAACCGATGCGCCCGGACGGCGTGCAGTAGCGCATGCGCGTGAACACGTTGACGATTGCCCGGAACCGTTCCGGGCCGGTCAACTTCGGGTTCCAGACCGGCTTGTCGCCGTACATGTTCTTCAACAGTTTGCGATAGCCGTCGCTACGCAGCTGCGCCTCCACTTCGTGGGCCCGCGCCTCGGCGATCCTGATCGTCCATTTCGGCGCCAGGCCGGCATGCACCATGACGAAGCCAAGGCTGTGGTCGACGTGCATGAGTTTCTGTTGCCGCAGCCAGTCGATCAGCAGCTCCCGATCCTCGGCGAACAGCACGCGCTGCAGGTCGGCGTTGACCCGGCGTTGCTCGCCTTCGGTCCGCTGCGCGATCGCCAGCAAGGACAAGTCGTGGTTGCCAAGCACGACCGTGCTGTGGATCGCCAGGGACTGCACCAGGCGCAGCGTTTCCAAAGACTGGCCGCCGCGATTGACCAAGTCGCCGCAGAACCAGAGCCGGTCCTGGATCGGATCGAAGCGGATCTTTTCCAGCAAGCGCTGCAATGCGTCGTAACAGCCCTGGATGTCGCCGATCGCGTAGGTCGCCATGGCCCGAGTCTAAGGCTTCGCGTCGGGCCGCGGCAGCCCGGCCATGTGGTTGGCCAGCGCGACGAATTCCGCGACCGCCAGTTGCTCGGCCCGGGCGTCGGGACGAAGGCCCGCGGCCACGATGTCCTCGCTGGTGCACAGCGCCTGCACGGCATTGCGCAAGGTCTTGCGGCGTTGGCCGAAGGCGTCGCGGACCAGGTTCTCGAACAAGGCCGGGTCGGCGATCCCGATGTCGGCAGCGGGCTTGGGCAGCAGCCGAACCACGGCCGAATCCACTTTGGGCGGCGGCCGGAACGCGCCGGGGGGCACGTCGAACAGCGGGACGACCTTGCACACCGCTTGCAACATCACGCTCAGGCGGCCATAGACCTTGCTGCCCGGGGGCGAAGCCATGCGCTCCACGACTTCCTTCTGCAGCATGAAATGCATGTCGACGATCGCTTCGCTGTGCTCGAGCACATGGAACAGGATCGGCGTGGAAATGTTGTAGGGCAGGTTGCCGACCAGGCGGATGCGGCCTTCGCCGGCGAGCTTGCCGAAATCGACCTTGAGCACGTCCTTGTGGATGATTGCCAGGTCGCCGACGCCTTCCGCCAGTTCCATCAACGGCGTGATCAGGTCGCGGTCGAATTCGATCACGGTCAGGGCGCCGTGCTTGCGCAGCAGCGGAATCGTCAGCGCGCCCTGTCCCGGCCCAATCTCGACCAGGTGTTCGCCGGGCTGCGGATTCACCGCCAGCACGATTTTATCGATCGCGCCGCGGTCGTGCAGGAAATGCTGGCCGAGGCTCTTTTTCGGCGGCTCGTTGAAGCGGCTCATGTCGGCGCCCTCGCGCGGGCCATGGCGGCGCACTGCGCCACCGCCGCGAACAGGCTGGACGGATCGGCGACGCCCTTTCCCGCCAACGCCAGCGCCGTGCCATGGTCCACCGCGACGCGCGGATAGGGCAGGCCGAGCGTGATGTTCACCGCCTGCTCGAACCCGGCATGCTTGAGCACGGGCAAGCCCTGGTCGTGGTACATCGCCAGCACCGCGTCGACGTTGGCCAGGACCTGCGGCAGGAACGCCGTGTCGGCCGGCACGGGCCCAACCAGCGCCATGCCTTCGCGGCGCAGGGCTTCGAGCGCGGGAATGATCGTGGCGATTTCCTCGCCGCCGAGCACGCCGTCTTCGCCCGCGTGCGGATTGAGGCCGAGCACGGCGATGCGCGGCCGGGAAATTCCGAAATCGCGGCGCAGGGCGGCGTCGAGCACGCGCAGGACGCGCGCAAGCAAGGGCCCGGTGATCGCGTCCGGAACCGCGCGCAGCGGCAGGTGCGTGGTCGCCAGGGCAACGCGCAGGTCGGTGTTGGCCAGCATCATGACGACGTCCGCGCCGGCCTGTTCGGCCAACAGTTCGGTGGTGCCGATGTAGGGGATGCCGCCGGCGTTGACGCTGGCCTTGTGCACCGGTCCGGTGACCAGGCCGTCGAATTCGCCATCGATGCAGCCGCGCCCCCCTCGCAGCAAGGCATCGATCACCGCGCGGGCATTGCCCGGATCCGGTCGGCCGAATTCGCTGGCCCGTGCCTGCGCCATCGGCAACAACGCCAGTTCGCCGGGGCCGGCGTCATCGCCGGGATCACGCAGGCGCAGCGGCAGGCGCAGCGCCTGCGCCGCCTTCAGCAAGGTGTCGGGATCCGCGATGGCGACCAGTCGCGCATCGTTCTTGCGCTGGGCCAAGCGGACGCACAGCTCCGGCCCGATGCCGGCAGGCTCGCCCGGAACCAGGGCCAGCCTCGGCGACATGGCGAATCAGGCGCCGCCGAGGCGGCTTTCCACGTAGGCGTCGGCGCGCAACTGGCGCAGGAAACGATCGTAAACCTCTTCCGCCTTGCGCTGGCCGATGATTTCGCGGGCCTTGTTGCGCCGGTTCTGGTCGGTGACGTCCTGCTCGCGGCTGCCGATGCGCTTGAGCAGGTGGAAGCCGGCATCGCTCTGGAACACCGGCGACAACTCGCCATCGGCGAGGGTCTGGATCTGCGCCGCGACCGCGCCGCCCCATTGGTCGAGCGCGAACCAGCCCATGTCGCCGCCGGAGTTGCGGGTGAGTTCGTCGTCGGAAGCTTCCTTGGCGACCTTGGCGAAATCCTCGCCGGCGACAATGCGATCATGCAGGGCATTCATCTTCTGGCGCGCGGCCTCCTCGTTCACGGTGTCGGAGGTGCGAACCAGGATGTCCGAGGCGCGGAACTGCGTGACCTTCTGCGGCTGTTCGGCGCGGACTTCCTCCAGTTGCACGATCTGGAAGCCACCGGCGCCGCGCAGCGGCTCGGTGATCTGACCGGGCTGCAGCTGCTTGAGCAGGGCGACGAAGGCCGGCGGGATGGCGTCGTTCGAACGCCAGCCGATCTCGCCGCCATCGAGGGCGTTCTGGGCCTGCGAGAAGCGGGTCGCGGCGGAATGGAAATCGAGTTCGCCGCGTTCGATCGAGGCCTTGATGCCGTCGATCTTGGTCTTGGCTGCCGCGACTTCGTCCGGGGTCGCGCCGTCCGCGACATTGACCTGGATGTTGGCCAGGCGGAATTCCGAACCGCTCACGTCGCGGGTCGCGAGCAACTGGTCGACTTCGGCCTCGCTGACCTGCACCTGGCTCTGCACGTAACGCTGGCGCAAGCGTTGCACGATCATGTCGTCGCGAAGGCCGGACTGGAATTCCTCGACGCTCATGCCGTCGCCGGCGAGGCGATCGCGCAGCTGGTCGGCGGTCATGTTGTTGTTGCGGGCGACCGTGGCCGCCGCCTGCTGCAACTCCGCGTCCGAGATGCGGATGCCGGAGTCCGTGGCCCGGACGATCTGCAGGCGCATGATCACCAACCGGTCGAGCACCTGCTTCTCCAGGACGTCGCGCGGCGGCAACTGCTCGGGATGGGCGGCGAACTGGGCGGTAATGTTGGCGACGGCGCGGTCGAGTTCGCTGCGCAGGATGACGTCTTCGTCGACGATGGCGACGATGCTGTCGATCGGGCCGGCGGCCTGTGCCTGGGCGAAGCTCGTGGTGGCGGGGGCGGTGGCCAGCAGGCTGGCCAGAAGCAGGGAAAAGATCGGTTTCATGGGATGAGTAACTCGCGTGCTTGCCGGTCAGCGGGCATAGTCAAGGATAGCATCATCAAGCAAACGGGCCGCCGAGCGGCCGAAGCTTCCCAGCCCGGTCAGCTCGATTTCCAGATAGACGCCGGTGTTCGACTGGCTGGTGAAACTGCGGATGTACTGGCGACCGAGCAGGCGCACGGCGACGCAGCAGCTCTTCCACTGGAAGCCGCCAAAGGCCTCGATGGTCTTCTTGTCGCGCATCGAGTAATTCCATCGTCCGTACAGGCTCCATTTCGAGCCCACCGGTATGACAAAGCTCAGGTCGGTTTGTTCCAGCGAGTTGTAGCGGTAGCGGTAGGCGGCGTTGAAGATGGCGCCGTTGTTCAGGTGCAGGCGGCTGTGGACCGAGGCCAGGTTGGTGCGGTTATTGTCGGGGTCCCATTGCTCGGTGACGCCCACGCTCCAGTGGTCGTTGATCGTCCAATCGACCTGCGCCACCCAGTCGCTGCCGTTGTCGGACAGCGGTGTCGATCCCAGCGCGACGCGCGGCGGGTCGATGTAGGTAATCCGGCCGAGGCTCGCGCTCAGCTTCTCGCGGCCATCGGCGGCGGAAAGCAGCCGGCTGGTCAGGGCGAGGGTCACCTGGTTGGCGTCGGCCTGGCGATCGGCGCCGCCGAAGCGGTTGTCGCGGAACAGCGATGTCCAGCCGAAGGTCAGCTCGCGGGTGTCGAACAGGGGCAGGTCGTCCTGGTTGCGGTAGGGCACGCGCAAGTAGTACAGCCTGGGCTCGAGGGTCTGCAGCATCGCCTTGCCGCCCCAGTCGAAATCCCGCTCGAAATAGGCGCCGGCGTCGAGGCTGGCGATCGGCAGGCTGCGGCTCGGATTGCGGTCGGTGACGCCCGGGAACTCGCTGTCGAGCGAGTAACTGGTGTAGCGCCAGGCCAGGCGCGGGTCGATGAACCAGCTGCTGCCGCCAAAGCTCATGGCCAGGTAGGGCTCGAGGTCGATGCGGCGTCCACCGGCCAGGCTCTCGTGGGTGAAGCGGACCATTTCGGCATCGACGCCGGCGTCGAGCCAGGGCAGGAAAGGCTCGTGGATGCTGGCCTGCAGGCGCGGCAGCCGACGATAGGGCTCGCTGCCGGGCAGGAACAGCGGGTTGGCGATCTGCCAGATTTCGCTGGAAATGCTCGCGGCCCAATTGCGGCCGCGGCCGTAGACCCCGGCCGAGCTGGACAGCAGGGAAATCGAGGTGTCGGCGATGGCGTCGCCGAAATCGCTGAGGTAGGTCTTGTCGCTGACCCGGTGGATGCTGGCGGTCGCGGTCCAGTGGTCGTTGAAGGCCGTGCGATGCAGGAAATCTATCTTGCTGCGATCGGTGCCGGTGAGGTTGTCGCCGGGCAGCCAGGTGCCCATGAACTTGCCGTCGGAATGCTCGCCGAGATAGCGGAATTCACCTTCGACCATCAGGCCTCGCTTGGACAGCCAGCGCGGCGTGAGGGTGGCGTCGTAGTTGGGCGCGAGATTCAGGTAGACCGGGAGGGAAAGATCCGTGCCGCTGCGACGGTCGTTGCCGATGGTCGGCGACAGCACGCCGCTGCGGCGCCGGGCGTCGGTCGGGAAGCTCGCGATCGGCAACCACAGCACCGGCAAGCGGCCAAGCTTCAGCACGACGTTGTGCGCCACGCCGGTCGCCGTCTCCTGGTTGATCGCGATCGAGCTGGCGGAGAATTCCCATTGCCGCTGGCCGGGCGGGCAAGTCGAATAGGTCGCCGATTCCAGCGTACCGGTCTTGTCCTGCATGTGCACGCTGGCGGCCTGGCCATTGCCGAGTTGCTCATTGAACTGGTAGGTGACGTTTTCGAGGTCGAGCGTGTTCGCCTTCTGGTCGCCGCGCACTTGGCTGGCGGTCAGGCGCATGGACTCGTCCTGGAATTTCACCGGGCCGCTGGTCACGAACCGTTGGTCGGCATGCGTGTAGGTGAGGACGTCGGTGCTCAGCCACTGGTCCGCGTGCCGCAGGACCACGTTTCCCGAAAACGTGGTTTCTTCACTTTTCTTGAGGTCGAGCGCGTCGGCCGCGACGTCGGTTGGGGCAGCTTGCCGGTCGCCGGCGGGCGTGGCCGGAAAGAACATCGGCAGGGTCGATGGCGCCCGGCACAGGACCCAGGACGGCGCGGGCGCCGCGATTGGCGTCGTTTGCTCGGCATGCACGATACCGGAGATTGCAAGGCAGAGCGGCAGGACGCGCAGGCGGGTCGGACGCACGGAGGGAATCCTGTGGGGCGGGAGCGCACATTCTAGCCCGACGCCGACGAGGTGCGGGGACAGGGCTTATCAGGCACCCAGGCCGCGCAGGTGGGCGACGCTGCATTCGCGCAAAGCGCCCAGGCTGTAGCCGCCCTCCAGCAACGAGACGAGGCGACCTCCGGCGTGGGCATCGGCCAGCCGTGCCAGCTCCCTGCTCAACCATTCGATGTCGTCGGCGTCCAGACGCAGGTCGGCCAGCGGATCCAGGCGATGCCCGTCGAAGCCCGCCGAAACCAGCAGCAACTGCGGGGCGAAGTCCGCCAGCGCCGGCAACAGGGTCCCTGACCAGGCCGCGCGGAAGGCCGTGCCGTCGCTGCCGGGCGGCAGCGGCGCGTTGAAGACATTGCCGGCGCCGTGCTCGCTTGCCAGGCCCGTGCCCGGGTACAGCGGCGACTGGTGGGAACTGGCGTAAAGCACGCGCGGTTCCTTTACGAAGATGTCCTGGCTGCCATTGCCGTGGTGGACATCGAAATCGACGATCGCCACGCGCTCGAGTCCGTGCGCGGCCAAGGCGTGGGCAGCGGCGACCGCGACATGGTTGAACAGGCAGAAACCCATCGCGGTGCCGGCGGTGGCATGGTGGCCCGGCGGACGCACCGCGCAAAAGGCGCGATCGATGTCGCCGGAAAGCACCGCGTCGACGGCTGCGATCGCCGCGCCGCTGGCACGCAGCGCAGCCTCGGCCGAGCCAGCCGACAGGGTCGTGTCCTCATCGAGTCGGATCGAATGGGCGGCCGGCGTATCGAGCACGGTCGCGATCAATTCCCGGGTGTGGACGCGGGCCAATTGTTCGCGGGTCGCAGTCGGCGCCTCGCGCCACTCGATTGCGGGGAAAGAAGCCTGCAAGGCCTCGATGACCGCGTGCAAGCGCGACATGGCTTCGGGATGACCGGGCCCGGGATCGTGCTGCAGGCAGGCGGGGTGGCTGTAGATGCGCAAGCGCGATCAGCCCTTGCGTCGGTCGTGATTCCAGAGCACCTCGCCGTGACCGCTGGCGCGGGCCAGAACCCGCGCGATCACGAACAGCAGGTCCGACAGCCGATTCAGGTAACGGATCGCTTCGGGCCGCACGGCATCCTGGTGCGACAGCGTCACCACTTCGCGCTCGGCGCGCCGGCAAACGGTGCGGGCCAGGTGGCAATGGGCAGCGGCCAGTCCGCCGCCGGGCAGGATGAAGTCCTTCAGTGCTGGCAGGTCGGCGTTGAAGCCATCGAGTTGCTGCTCGAGCCGCTCGATGTCCGCGTCGAAGATCGCGGCGTGGCCGGGGATGCACAACTCGCCGCCGAGGTCGAACATCTGGTGCTGCACCGAAACCAGCACCGCGCGAACCGGATCGGGAATTTCGCAGGCGAGCACCAGCCCGATCGCGCTGTTGGCCTCGTCGACGGTGCCATAAGCGGCGACGCGCGCGGAGTCTTTCGCTACCCGCGTGCCATCGCCCAGTCCGGTGCTGCCGTCGTCGCCGGTCTTGGTGTAGATCTTGGACAGGCGATTGCCCACGGCGCGATCACGCGGTCTGCAGGCGCAGCGCCGGGATCCTGCTGCGCATCCAGGCAAAACTGCCGAACAGGACGGCCGAGTAGAACAGGGTGCCGAGCAGGGTGTTCTGGAAGAAGGGCAGGCCGGCGACGTAACAGGCGCCGAGGCTGGCGCTGCAGGCCGGCGCCGTGACCAGGGACTTCGCCGTCGCCCAGACCGCGAAATTGGTGATCAGGAAGAACAGTACCGAGCCGACCAGGGAATAACCGGCGACCCGCGGCGCCGTCACCTTGCCGCGCAATCCGAAACCGAGCAGCGAAGACAGCGCGATGCAGGCGTACACGCTGAGGAAGTGCGCGCTCAGGAAGTAGTCGAGGTAGATGCCGCCATTGACCAGCCCGAGCACCAAGTCGGAGATGAACATCCCAACCAGCGGCACGACCACGGCCCAGCCACGACGGAGGAAATAGGCGCCGCCGAACAGCGCGACCGCTTCCACCGGGGAAAAATTGTTCGGGTGCGGCAACAGGCGCGAAAGCGCGGCGAGCAAGATCAGCCCAACCAGGGCTACCGGACCAAGGGCGAGCGAGGGCGACGATTTCAACGACATGGGAGCAATCCGTGGCGAGCTTGGAGACCTGACGTTAGGATAGCGCATGCCGCCGGTCGCGGCCCGGGCCGATCGTGAATACCCGCTACGACATCCTGATCCTTGGCGCCGGACTGGTCGGCAGCAGCCTCGCCTGTGCGCTCGAAGACCGCGGTTATCGCGTGGCCCTCGCCGAGGCCAGCGCGCAGCGCTCGGCCCCGCCGGGTTTCGACGAACGCAAGCTCGCGCTGTCGGCCGCCAGCCTTAATGCCCTGGGCATGCTCGGCGTGTCGGCCAGGCTGGCGACGGCGCCCGGCCCGATCCGCCGTATCCACGTCAGCCGGGTCGGCGATTTCGGCAGCGTGCGCCTGCAGGCCGGCGACTTTGGGCGCGAGCACTTCGGCGCCGTCGTGCTGGCGCGCGAATTGGGCGCCGCTCTCGAAGCGCAACTTGCGGCCTCGTCGGGACTGGAAATCCTGCGCCCGGCCAGCGTCACCGCCCTGGCCACCGGTGCCGACGGCGTGGCCGTGCAACTGCGATGCGACAATCGTGTCGAACAGGTGCATGCACGCTTGCTGGTCGCCGCCGACGGCACCCGCTCCTTCGCCCGCACCGCGCTCGGCATCGGCGTGAGCGAACACGATTACCGGCAAACGCTGGTCGTGTGCAGCGTCGCCACCGACCAGGCGCCGGACGGCACGGCGTTCGAACGATTCAGCGAACAGGGGCCGGTAGCGATGTTGCCGATGGGCGCCGACTACGGCTCGATCTGCGGCGTGGCCAGCGCCGAAGCCGCGCGTGTGCTGGCGATGCCGGACCGCGATTACGCCGACTACCTGCAATCCCGGTTCGGCTGGCGCACCGGGCGCATCCTGCGCGTCGGCCAGCGCAGCGCCTACCCGATCGTGCGCGTACTCGCCGATCGACTCGATGGTGAACGCGCGCTACTGATGGGCAATGCCGCGCAGACCATCCATCCGATCGGCGCGCAGGGCTTCAACCTCGGCCTGCGCGACGCCTTGACCCTTGCCGAATTTCTCGACGGCGGCGATCCGGGCGCAACTGCGACGCTGGCCGCGTACGTCGAGGCGCGCCGCGAAGACCGCGAACGCACGCTCGCCTTCAGCGATGGCCTGGCGCGGCTCACCGCGAGTCCCGGCTGGCCCATGCACCTCGCGCGCTCGCTTGGGCTGATGGCGATTGGCAACCTGCCCGGGCTGGCGGAACCGCTGCGACGGCGGCGATGGGATTTCGCGGCCAGGTGCCGCGACTTTCGCGGGGCCTGGCGTGAGTCGCGCGGCGCCGCTCGATGCCGTCGTGGTCGGCGCCGGCGTCGTCGGCGCGGCCGCGGCGCTGGCCCTGGCGCGCGAGGGTTTGCGCGTCGCCATCGTTGAGGCGCACGAGCCACTGGCCTGGCGCAGCGACGCGCCGGACCTGCGCGTCTATGCCTTCGCCCCAGATTCGCAGGCCTTGCTCGAAAGCCTGGGCGTCTGGCCGCAAGTGGCGTTGGCGTGCGCCCATCCGTACCGACGCATGCGCGTCTGGGACGCAGCCGGCGGCGACGAACTGCGCTTCGATGCCGATACGCTCGGGCGCGCCAACCTCGGTCATATCGTCGAACA
>JANYBA010000126.1 GCA_025360985.1 Gammaproteobacteria bacterium
GACTACCTCGCCGCCTTGCGTCGCCTGCATTCGCCGCGGCCGGCGCGGGTGGTCCGCGTTCCGGCCTGGCTGGCGCGTGCGGCCAGCCATGCCTGCGACCTTCTGCACCTCACGCCGCTGTCCTACGGCCACCTGGAGTTATTGCGGCGTGACAACGGCCCGCAACGCAATCGCATCTCGGAGCTGCTGCAGCGACCGCCGCGCGGCATCGGCATCGGCGCCGGCGCATCCGCCACCGGACGGCCCTGGCGCGACCCCCGGGGCGCTCGCGGTGCGATAATCGCGCCATGAGCGAGTCAGGCGAAACCACCACCCATTTCGGCTTCCGGGAAGTACCGATCGGCGAGAAGAAGAAACTCGTCGGCGAAGTGTTCTCGTCGGTGGCGGGCAAGTACGACCTGATGAACGACCTGATGTCCTTGGGCGCGCACCGGGTCTGGAAGCGTTATTTCGTCGCCACCTCGGGCGTCAAGCGCGGCGATCGCGTGCTCGACCTCGCCGGCGGCACCGGCGACATCGCCGCCCTGATGCACGAACGCGTCGGCGATTCCGGCGAAGTGGTGCTCGGCGACATCAACGCCGCCATGCTCGGCGTCGGCCGCGACCGCCTGACCGATCGCGGCCTGGTGCGCGGCCTGCGCTACGTGCAATTGAACGCCGAAGCGCTGCCATTTTCTGATGGAAAAGGGCCTGATGGCGGTTTCGACCTGGTGACGATCGCTTTCGGCCTGCGCAATGTCACCGACAAGCCGGCGGCCTTGCGCGAGATGCGCCGCGTGCTCAAGCCCGGCGGCCGTGCGCTGGTGCTGGAGTTTTCGCAGGTCAAGCAGGAATGGTTCCGGCCGATCTACGATTTCCATTCGTTCAAGGTATTGCCAGGGTTGGGCAAGTTATTCGCCAATGACGCCGACAGCTACCGGTATCTCGCCGAATCGATCCGCAAGCACCCGGCCCAGGAAGAACTGCAGGCGCTGATGGTCGAAGCGGGGTTCGAGCGCTGCAGCCACCGCAACCTCAGCGGCGGCATCGTCGCGATTCACTCGGGCTACGCTGTGTAGGAGCGGCGATTCTCGACGGTGGTGCCGGTGACGCCGCGACCAAAGGTACCGCCGGGCTTTGTGTCGCGGCGTTACCGGCTAGAACCGTCGCGCGTACCGTCAATCGATCCGCACCCGGCAGGCTTCGGTCAGCGAAATCAGGCCCTTGCGCGCCAGGTTGACGGCCGCTTCAGTGATCGGGGTCATGCCTTCCTTGACCGCCGCCTTGTGGATGGCGTCGGCGTTGACGCCGGGCACGATCAGCTTCTGCAGGGTCGGCGTCACCACCATCAGTTCGTGGATCGCATGGCGCTTGCGCACGCCCAGGCCCTCGCAACGGGCGCAGCCGCGGCCGATGTAGAAAACGTCGTCTTCCGACACGCCGAGCGACTTGCGCATGCGCATGTCGACCGGCTCGACACCGCGGCAATAAGTGCAGGTCAGGCGGACCAGTCGTTGCGACATCACCGCCAGCAGGGAGGCGCGCAGCAGGTAGGGCTCGACGCCGAGGTCGATCAGGCGGGTCACGGTCGAGGCAGCGGAATTGGTGTGCAGGGTGCTGAGCAGCAAGTGGCCGGTCAGCGAGCTTTCCACGGCGATGCGCGCGGTCTCGGTATCGCGGATCTCGCCGACCATGATCACGTCGGGGTCGTGGCGCAGGAAGCTGCGCATGGCGCTGGCGAAGTTGAAGCCGACCGCGCGATTGACCTGCATCTGCTGGACATTCTCGATGTAGTACTCGACCGGTTCCTCGATGGTCAGGATGTTGATGCGCTGCTTGCGCAACTCCAGCAGCATCGCGCACAAGGTGGTGGACTTGCCGCTGCCGGTCGGGCCGGTGGTCAGGAACATGCCGTGGCTGCGCGCCATCACGTCGTCGAGGCGTTGCCGGTCCTTCGCCGGAAGGCCGAGCTGGTCGAGGTTCCACAGGCCCTCGCTGGTATCGAGCAGGCGCACGACCACGCTCTCGCCATAAATGCTCGGCAGCACCGAGATGCGCAGGTCGACCTTGCGACCCTCCGCCAGCTCGAAGCTGACGCGGCCGTCCTGGGGTCGGCGGTGCTCGGCCAGGTTCATGTGCGCGAGCACCTTGATCCGGCTGACTACCGCCGCCTGCAGCGCGCGGATCACCCGGCGCACCGGCACCATCTCGTCGTCAATGCGGAACAGGATGTCGGTGCCGTGTTCGGTCGGCCGCAGGTGGATGTCGGAGGCGCGCCGGCTGACCGCCGAAGCGATGGTGCTGGCGACCAGGCGCACCACCGGTTGTTCGCGCGCCAAACGCTCGACTTCCTTGTCGCTGGTGTCGACGTTGATCGCGCGCGGATCCAGGCCGAGCAGGGCGACGATGGCCATGTCCTCGGAATGGTCGTAGCAATGCGCGATCGCTTCCTGGATCACGTACGGCGAAGCCAGGATCGGCACCACCCGGTGGCTGGACAGGAAGCGCAGTTCGCTCAGGGTCTGTTCGTCGCCGGGGTTCTCGACCGCGACCGCGAGGCGGCCCTTGTAGTGCAGCAGCGGGATCGCCCGCAACCGGCGCGCGACTTCCGGCTTGATCTGCAGCAATTCGTTTTCGTGCGGTTCGAATTCCAGGGACGGCAGGATCGGGACGCCAAGTTCGAGCGCCCGGAACCAGGTGGCTTCCTCGTAAAGTTCGGAGGCCTTGCGCCAGGCCGACAACTCCAGGCGCTGGATTTCCACGCCGTGCGGCTCGACCGGAAAGGTCTCCAGGTACTGTTGCACTGCCGCACGACCGCGCAGGACCAAGGCGTAGCTGTGTTGGAGGGGAACGGGACTCGGGGGCGTCATCGGACCAGCCTGCAGCGATCGTCGCCCCAGCATGATACTCGCCGCCTCCGGGGCGCGCCTCTTGATAAACTCAGCGTTTCCCCGACACCGATCGAGCCCGCCATGCGCCTTGCCGTTCCCTTGCGTGCGTCCATGCTTGCCGCGACCCTCCTGTTGCCCCTCGCGGCCTGCCAGAAACCGGCGCCGCAAACCGTTGCCCCGCCCACCGCCAGCGAAGTCCCCGCCATGCCCGCGCACGACGTCAATTCCTATGCCGAACCTGAACACGTCGTGGTCAAGCACCTGGCTTTGGACCTTACTGTGGACTTTGAACGGAAAGTGCTGGAAGGCGCGGCCACGCTCGACCTCGACTGGAAGGACGCGGCCAGCCGCCAGCTGGTGCTGGACACCCGGGATCTGGCCATCGCCAAGGTCGAAGGCGGCGATGGCGCGACCTGGCAAGAACTCAAGTACGCCCTGGCGCCGCGCGACGCCATCCTCGGCAGCAAGCTGGCCATCGAGCTGCCGGCGCAGTTGCCGAAGGTGCGGATCAGCTACAGCAGCTCGCCGCAAGCCTCCGGCCTGCAATGGCTGACCCCGGCGATGACCTTGGGCAAGAAGACGCCGTTCATGTTCAGCCAGTCCGAAGCCATCCACGCGCGTAGCTGGGTGCCGCTGCAAGACACGCCCGGCGTACGCTTCACTTACGAGGCACACATCACCACGCCGAAGAACGTGATGGCGGTGATGAGCGCTGACAACGATCCGAAGGCGCCGCGCGACGGCGATTATTCCTTCACCATGCCGCAGGCGATTCCGTCCTACCTGATGGCGATCGCCGCTGGCGATCTGGTGTTCCGCCCGATCAACGAACGCGCCGGCGTCTGGGCGGAACCGGCCATGGCCGACAAGGCCGCGAAGGAATTCGAAGACACCGGCAAGATGATCGACACCGCCGAGCAGTTGTACGGGCCGTATCGCTGGGGCCGCTACGACATCCTGGTGTTGCCGCCGTCGTTCCCGTTTGGCGGCATGGAAAATCCGCGCCTGACCTTCGCCACGCCAACCGTGATCGTCGGCGACAAGTCCTTGGTCAGCCTGATCGCGCACGAATTGGCGCATAGCTGGTCGGGCAACCTGGTCACCAATTCGAGCTGGAAGGACATCTGGCTCAACGAAGGTTTCACCACTTACGTGCAGGACCGCATCGTCGAATCGCTCTATGGCGTCGAGGCGTCCGACATGGAGAAGGTGATCGCCCGGCACGGCCTGGCCGAGGAGATGAAAGACATCAAGCCGGACGACCAGTTGCTGGCGCTGGCGCCGCTGACTGGGCGTGATCCGGACGAGGCGCTGACCAGCGTCGCCTATATCAAGGGCCAGTGGTTCCTGACCTTCCTGGAAGATCGTTACGGCCGCGCGGTGTTCGATCCGTTCCTGCGCAAGTGGTTCGACGACCACGCCTTCACCAGCACCGACAGCGCTGAATTCGAGCGTTTCCTCGATGCCGAGCTGGTGGCGAAAAATCCCGGCAAGGCCACGGCGGCGGAATTGCATGCCTGGTTGCACGAGCCGGGTATTCCGGCTTTCGCCAGCGCGGCGTCGTCGAAACGTTTCGACGCTGTCGACGAGGCGCGCGGGCACTGGCTGGCCGGCCATGCGGCCGCCACCGATCTCGACACTGCGAAGTGGACCACGCAGGAGTGGGTGCATTTCATCGAAGGCATGCCGGAAACGCTCAGCGTTGCCCAGATCCAATCGCTCAACGACGCTTTCCATTTCACCGGCAGCGCCAATGGCGAAATCGCCCAGCGCTGGTATCCGCTCACGATACGCAGCGGCGATCTATCCGCGCGCCCGGCGATCGCGGCGTTCCTCGCGCGCATTGGCCGACGCAAGTTGATCATGCCGACCTACGGTGAACTGGCAAAGACGCCGGATGGCCTGGCCTTCGCCCGCGCGGTGTTCGCCAAGGCGCGTCCGGGGCTGCATCCGATCACCATTGTTTCGGTTGAAGCCGCGCTTGCCGACAAGCCGCCGGCAAAACCGTAATGGCGAACGCATCGGCATGAGCAAGCGTCGCGCCGCGCTGGCGATCTCGCTGGGCGTGGCGCTGACCACGGTCGGCATGGCCGTGGTCATGCCCGAACGCGTGCTGCAGGCCGAATTCGCACGACAGCGTTGGCTGGCCGGCGCCAGCCAGCGATCATTGGAAGCGGCGCAACATCGCTGGAGCTATCTCGAAGCGGGTAGCGGTCCATTGGTCGTGCTGGTACATGGATTTACCGGCAGCAAGGAAAACTGGCTGCCGCTGATGCGCGAGTTGGCGAAAACCAATCGGGTGATCGCCCCCGACCTGCCCGGCTGGGGCGAAAGTGAACGCCAGGCCAGTGCCGATTACGGGCCGATTGCGCAGGCGGAACGGTTGGCGGATTTCATCGCGATGCTGAAAGATCGGCCAGTGCTCTTGGTCGGCCATTCGATGGGCGGACAGATTGCCGGGCTATTGCTCGCGCGCCATCCCGATGTCGCCCAGCGACTGGTCTTGATGTCGTCGGCTGGCGTGCGTTTCAGCGGTAACGATTTTGGCCGGCAAGTGCTGGCCGGGCGCAATCCCTTCGAAGTGAAAACCCGTGCTGAACTGCATCGCTATCTCGGCATCGTCTTCGTCGATCCGCCGTTCGTACCGTGGCCGGTGGATCGCGCGCTCGTCGCGCAGCGCCGCGCCGACGTCGCGTTCGAGCAGCAGGTGCTCGATGCCATCGGCCGCGGCCCGGAGGCGTTCGAACTGCAGTCGCAGTTGCCGAACCTCCGCCTGCCGGTATTGCTGCTCTGGTGCCGCGACGACCGCGTGATCGACGTCAGCGCGGCCGACATTTTCCGCGCCGGGTTGCCGCACAGCCAGACCGTGTTGCTGGCCGGCTGTGGCCACATGCCGATGATGGCGCAACCGGCGAACGTGGCCGAGGCGTTGCGGCGGTTCGATGCAGAGCCCTAATTGGGCGATGAGTGTCTGATATTCTTCGTATGCCCTGCCTGTCGCGCAGAACTCCAACGGATCGAGTACCAGCATGAATCATCTTTGCCGTGTTAGCGCCTTTGCCCTAGCTATGCTTGTGTGCGTTTTCGGCATGCTGCCAACGCAGACTCTTGCCGCGGCGGACATTGGGCAGATCACCGTTCAAGGTGTCAAATGTGCCGCCGGTGAAATTTCGGGTGGGACAAATGAGTTCGGG
>JANYBA010000138.1 GCA_025360985.1 Gammaproteobacteria bacterium
GTTTGGTCGTCACCTCCTTGATCGTGACAAAGTCCTGCCGGCGGGCCACCATTTGCTCGAGCGTTTGCGCCCGGGCCACCGTGGCTGCCGCCAAGGCAAGCGTGGCGAGGGAAATGCGGACAATCGGCGTCATGGCGTCAACTCAAGCGGAAGGCAGGGAAATCCGGCGGCGAACCGATCAGGGCGACAGCGAACCCTGGATGAATGCGGCAAGCGTGCTCTTGAACTTCGCCATGGACGCGGGATGCACGTACATCATGTGGCCGGCGTCGTAGTACTGGATGTCGATGTTCGCGCGCAGCGCCGGCGCGACGTCGAGGTGGTCGACGACATATTCGACGGTGCGGTAGGGAACGGCCAGGTCGAAGTAGCCCTGCTGGATCAGCACCTTCATCTTCGGGTTCATGGTCATGGTTTGGGCGAGGTCGACCGCGGTGTTCGCCCACGGCACCTTGTAGCCGTCGAGGTCGGGCTGCTGGTGGCGCTCATCCCAGTCTTCGAGGTCGCCGGAAACGACGTACTGGCGATCGGATTCGACCTTGAGCTCGCCGTGATAGTAGTCATTGAAGGAGGCGACGATCGCCGGCCCGATCGCGGCGCCATAGGGATCGTAGCGCATGGTTTCGGACAGCCGACTGATGTCGCCGCTGGTGAAGCGCGTATCCACGCGCCCGACCAGCTGGCCGCTGTTGCGCAGCAGTTCCTGCAGGAAATGGCCTTCGTCGAGGCGCAGGTTGGCCTTGTCCCAGTAGTCGGCGCTGACGCCGGTGAAGCGCGCGAGTCCGGCGAGCACGGTCTGGCGCTCGGCGGCGGTCGCGCGCGCACCCTTGAACAGCACCGGCGCGTACACGTCCTGGGCAAAGGCCTCGACCTCGCGCAGGAACGGCTGCAGCTCCGCCGGCCGGTTGGCGAGCGCATTGTGGTACCACGCCGTCGACGCGTAAGTCGGCAGGTAGTTGACGTAGGGCTCATCGATGCGCAGCCCGGCGGAGCCCGAGGTTTCGTCGAGGTAGGGCGAAACCAGGATCACGCCGTTGAGCGCGATGTTGTGCTTGGTGAGCAGGTTGAAGCTGACGCCGCCGGTGCGCATGCCGCCGTAGCTTTCGCCGAGCACGAACTTCGGCGAGGCCCAGCGGCCGTTCTGGGTCAGGTACTGGACGATGAAATTCGCCACCGAAGTGACGTCCTGGTCGGTGCCCCAGAAATCCTTGCCCTCGCCTTTTCCCACTGGACGCGAGTAACCGGTGCCGACCGGATCGATCATCACCAGGTCGGCCTGGTCGAGGATGCTGTATTCGTTCTCCACGGTACGGAACGGCCCGCGGGTATTGCTCTGCAGGTCCTGCAGCTCGGTACGCTTCGGGCCGAGGATGCCCATGTGCAGCCAGACCGATGCCGAGCCCGGGCCGCCGTTGTAGGCGAATACGATCGGGCGCGTGCGCGGATCGCCGCCATCGCGGACGTAGGCGGTGAATCCGAACAGGGCGATCGCTTCGTCGTCGTCGTTCTTCATCAGCATGGTGCCGGCTGTCGCCGTGTAGGCAACCACGGTCTTGCCGATATGCACCTGGTGGTGCGTCACCGAAACCTTGGCCTCGGGAACGGGCTTCTCATCCGGCTTGGTTTTGTCGTCCGGCTTGGCCGGCGCGTCGGCCGCCAGGACTGGCGGCACCGACGCGAACAGCAACGCAAACAAGAGGAACTGCGCGGGCGTACGCATCATGGCAATCGGTATCCGTGTCGGAGGAGTCGGGCAAGTATAGGCATTGACCGCGGTCGGTTCATGGGCTTGAAGGCAGGGGTTTGGCGAACCTGTCTTCCACCAGGCGCGCGGCGCCGAGCAGTGCGTAGACCATGCCCGGCATGCCCGCGAGCCAGCCAGGCGGTTCGGCCGGCAGCAACAGGGCGAACACGATCGAGACCACTCCCAGCGTGCTGGCGAAGAACCAGCCGACAATCGCCCGTTGCGCGCGCACCATCTCGGCCGGCTCGAGCGGCGGCGACACCGGGCTGCGCAGCGCCTGGCGATACAGGGCGGTAACGCATAGCGACAGCGTGCTGAAAGCGATGCCGTAGATGACGAACATCGACTTGAGATCGTCGATATTGCGGATGCTGGCAACCGGCGGCAGCCAGTCGTGGCTGATCCAGGCGAAGAACGAGCCGAACAGGATCTTGAGCGGATAGACGTAGACCAGCACCAGGAAAACCAGCGACAGGCTCAGGCGCTGGCTGGTCGCGTCGTCCAGGCCGAAGCGCCGGCTCCAGGTCGCATGCGCCGACCAGAAGATCATGATCTGCGCGAAGCTGAAGGCGAACGCCGGCACGCCCTTGAGCGCCAACACCATCGCCGGGATGTCGGACGGCACCGAATTCAAAGAGATCACCAGCAGCGTTACCGCGAAGGCAAACGCGGCGTCGACGAATGCCTCCAACCGGGTCACGTTGGTGCCGCGGTCGATGAAGCCGTCGGGCAGTCGCCGGATACCGCCGTCCGGGATGGTCATTGCCTCAACCCGGGCCTAGGAGGCAACGCTGGTCGTGCGCGCGAGGCGATCGGCCATCGTGCGCAGCGCGACGTCGAAGGCGGCGTCGTTGGGGCGGATGCTGACCTGCCCTTCGACTTCCATCAGGGCCAACTCCTCGACCGATGCGACCATCAGGCGCTGGCCGCGCCGGTTGCTGAGCATGTGCCGGCCGCTGATCGGACTGGTCCAGCTGATCCTGGCCGCCGTGATCCGGCCATCGTCGTTCACCAGGTCCAGCCAGTCGCCAACCTTGAGCCGGCGGTATCGTTCGATCATGTCCTCGTCGGCTTCGGGCGGTGCCGCGACTTCGACCTCGACCGGTGGCGGCTCGGGCACGGCCGCCGGCACAGGCGCGACGACCGCCTCGGCTTCGGCCGCGACCGGCGCCTCGTTGACGAAGGAGTCGATGAAAGCCTGGGCGTCGGCGGGATCATCGGCCGCGGTTTCGATGGACCCGGTGTCGCTTTCGACAGTTCGGTCATCGATCGGTGCGCTGGCGACGGGATCGATGGCCGCTGCCTCGGCTGCAGGCAGTCCGGAAGGCGTTGCTTCCGGCTCAGCCGAATCGGCACCCTCGATTTCGACGCTAGCGAAGCTGGCGGCAGGTATGGATTCATCCTCGGCGACGAAGCTGGCGATCTCGGCCAGCAGCTTCGCTTCCACGTCGGCGTCGTTGGTCGGTTCCTGGAGCGCGGGGGTCGCTCTTGTCGCTGGTTTCGCCGCAGTCGGCATCGCCTCGGGCTGGGAGGAAATCGCGATCGACAATTCCGCCAGCATGGCGTCGACTTCCTCGGCGGTCTGCCCCGAACTTGCCAGCACCGATTCGATGCCGGGACGCAGCGGCGCCAGGTCAACCTGCCCGCCTTGCCGGCTGGCCTTGGCCAGCGAATACACCAGGGCCTGGTTGGCCAGGGCCTGTTCGCCGCCCGGTCCTTCGCGCAGGACCAGGATGGTCTGGTGGTGCTGCCAGGGGCCGGACAGGAATCGTTGCACGGCGTCGGGCAAGACCGTGCCGCCGGTCGAGCGCTGCATTTGTTCATGCACGGTCGCCATCGCGGCGCTGCGCCGCTCGCGGCCGCGTTCGGCATCGGCCATCCGCCGCTCGGCGATCTCGGCGCCGCGGCGGCGTTCCTGCAGGGCCTCGGACAGCGACTTGTCGAGCTCTTCGAAAATCGACATGTCGTCCTTGAATTCACCGACGATCCGGTCGATCGCCGCGAAGGCCATTTCGCGCAGGTCCTTGTATTGCGGCGCGTCCACCGATGCGGTTTCGAGGCTTTCGACCAGCAGGTTGAGGAACCGGCGCGCAGGATGGCGTGACTTCATGAACATGCGCCGGTCGAGCAGGGCCACGCGCACGTAGGGAATGACCAGGCGCGCCAGTTGCGAGCGCGCGCGCTCGTCGAGGCGCCGGCCATCGAGCAGCGCCTCGAACAGCATGTTGACCAGTTCCATCATGTCCTGCGCGGGCCCGGGCATGGCCTGCGCGCCGCCCGCCATGCCCATCTGGCTCGCGGCTTGCGTGACCGCTTCGAACAGGCGCGCGGCCGAGCCGCCAGCGGCGCCAGGAACCATGCCGGGCGCGGCGATGTAATTGCTCTGCATCATGCCGAGCACGGACAGCAGGTCTGTTTCGCTCCACATCGGCGCCGGCGCCATCGGCATGCCACCGGCATCGTAGCCCTGGCCCGCCGGGTATCCGCCCGGCATCCCCGGGTATTGCCCCTGGGGATAGCCATAGCCAGGCGCACCAACCATTCCCGGAACGCCGCCCTGCGCCGGCCACGCCGCCGCCGACGCAATCATGCCCGGCGCGGCCATGCCGCCACCCGGATACCCGCCGGTCCGACGCGCGCCCAGCAGGCTGAACAGTCGCTCGAGTACGTCGCTGTTGCCTTCGTCTTCGTCATCCGGGGCGGCTTCCGCGGCGCGGTTGGCGCTGGTGTTCTCAACCAGGTCGTGGGCGAATGGTTCCTGGCTCACCGCGGGCGCGGGCGTCGTTGGCCGGCGTCCGGAAAGCGCGCGCAGCGGGACGCCACTGATGGTCGACAGCCGGTTGTTGATCGAACCGTAGAAATTGCCCATCCGCGCCATCAGCAGCGGAACCAGGCGCTGCAACAGCCACGACCGTTCCTCGGGCGTGGCCTTGAACTGCTGCATGCCGCCGCGCACGCCTTCGACCCACATCGACGGCCCGAGCGGATTCTCCTGCGGCGTATCCCAATGGTGGCCGCTGATCGAAGCGAGCAGCTGCTCGAGTTGATCGAGCCGTTCCTGGTCCTTGCGCGAGACTTCGTTGACGAACATTTCGCTGAGCACTTGCGATTCGTGCTCTTCCTCCTGCAGCAAGCGCAGCGAACCCATCGCCGGTTTCTGCAATGGCTTGCCGGAAGAATCAAAACGCTGGCGCCAGACTTCAACCAGGCGCTGTTCGGTCTGGTCGATCAACTTGTCCCAGTTGATCGCGTCCTTGAACGCGTCGGGCACGCCCTCGTCCGCCACTGCCGAAGTGAGGGCTTCATGCAGCAGGCCACGAAACTCCTTGAGAGCCTGGATCCGTGTCTGCTCGATGGCGGAAGGCGGGGGAGTCTTCATGCGCACGGCTTGAATGGGACAGGTCCGGGGCGACGCTTGGGTGATCGTCGCGTCCCGGCATCCAAGAGTATCAACATGGGCAGCCTTCCTGCACGATTGTTCGTGGCATCCGTCACAGTCTGCCAGCTGTATCCGCCTGCTGCTATGCTCGTGGTCGATTTCCCTGCATCGAGATTGCCATGCGCGCGACCGTCCGGATCTTGCTCCTGTTGGCGTTTATCGCCGCCTTGGCGGGCTGCGCGCACGGGCCCAGGAAACACGTCAATCCGCCGGTCGCCAGCCTGCAGGAACTCGCCGTGCAACCGGACGGGCAATGGCACCTGAAGTTGCGCGTCCAGAACTTCAGCGACGTGGCGATGACCTTCAGCTCGATCCAGGGCCGCCTCGTCGTGGCCGGCGAGGATGCCGGCGCCGTCAGCCTCAGTCCCGCCCTGACGATCGGCCCGGGATCGGCGGAAATCCTGCCGGTGTCGCTGGCGCCGACGCTGGCC
>JANYBA010000161.1 GCA_025360985.1 Gammaproteobacteria bacterium
TGTTCGAATTGCTCGATCGCCTCGACGATGTCGTCGCCGACGCCGGCGGCGCGGTCTACCCGGCCAAGGACGCGCGCATGCCCGGGCGGCGTTTTCGGCAATACTTCCCGGCCTGGCAAGCGTTCCAGTCCTTTATCGACCCCCGCTTCTCGTCCGGCTTCTGGCGGCGCGTGATGGAAAATTGAACATGCAAAACGTCCTGATCGTCGGCGCCACCTCCGCCATCGCCGAAGCCTGCGCACGCCGCTACGCCGGCCGCGGCGCGACCCTGTACCTGACCGGGCGCGACCAAGCGCGACTGCAAGTGATCGCCGACGACCTGAAGGTCCGCGGCGCCGCCGCCGTGCACGTGGCCTTGCTCGACGTCAACGACAGCGCCGGCCAGGCGCGCGTGGTCGACGCCGCCTGGGCGCTGCTCACGCGCGTGGACGTGGTCCTGGTCGCGCACGGCACCCTGCCCGAGCAGGCGCGCTGCGAGTCCTCGCCCGACTACGCCCTGGCCGAATTCAACACCAATGCCAGCGCGACGCTGGCATTGCTGACCCGGCTGGCGCCGCGCATGGCGGCGCAGCGCCAGGGCACGATCGCCGTGATCAGTTCGGTCGCCGGCGATCGCGGCCGCGCCAGCAATTACCTGTACGGCAGCGCCAAGGCCGCGGTCAGCACTTTCCTCAGCGGCCTGCGCCAGCGCCTGGCGCGCGACGGCGTCAACGTGCTGACCATCAAGCCGGGTTTCGTGGACACGCCGATGACGCGCGAATTCAAGAAAGGCGCGCTCTGGGCCAGCCCCGACCAGGTCGCCGGCGGCATCGTCCGCGCCATCGACCGCCGGCGCAGTATCGCCTACGTGCCGTGGTTCTGGGCCGGCATCATGCTGGTGATCAAGCACATCCCCGAATTCGTTTTCCGCAGGATCAAGCTGTGAGTCCTGCGTTCGACCCCAATGCCAGGATCGTGATCACCGGCGCCGCCGGGCTGGTCGGCCAGAACCTGGTCGTCGAACTGGAGGCGCAGGGCTATCGCCGGATCGTGGCGATCGACAAGCACCGGCACAACCTCGACATCCTGCGCGAACTACATCCGGCCGTGACGACGGTCGAAGCCGACCTCGCCGAGCCGGGTGACTGGCAGGCAGCCTTCGCAGACGCGGATGTTGTCGTGCAGTTGCACGCGCAGATCACCGGCAAGTTCCCCGGGGAATTCGAGCGCAACAACCTGGTCGCGACGCGGCGCGTGCTTGAGGCCTGCCATGCGCATGCGCTGCCCTACCTCGTGCACATCAGTTCGTCGGTGGTCAATTCCGCGGCCCAGGACAGCTACACCCTGACCAAGCGCGCGCAAGAAGCGCTGGTCGCCGAAAGCGGTCTGCGCCATTGCGTGCTCCGGCAAACGCTCATGTTCGGGTGGTTCGATCCCAAGCACCTGGGCTGGCTGTCGCGCTTCATGGCGAAAACGCCCATCTTTCCGATCCCCGGCGATGGCCGCTACATGCGCCAGCCGCTGTACGAACGCGATTTCTGCCGCTGCCTGGCCTGGTGCCTGCAGAACAAGCCCGATGGCGCCGTCTACGACATCGTCGGCGACACCCGCATCGACTACATCGACATCATCCGCGCGATCAAGCGGGTCAAGAATCTGCACACGCTCATCGTGCGCATCCCGGTGTCGCTGTTCGCCTTCCTGCTCCGCGGCTATGCGCTGTTTTCGCGCAAGCCGCCGTTCACGGCCGACCAGCTCAAGGCGCTCGCCGCCGGCGACGACTTCACCGGAGTGGATACCTCGGCGGTGTTCGGCGTGCTGCAGACGCCGTTCGAACAGGCGATCCGCGAGAGTTATTGCGATCCTCGCTACAGCCCCGTCGTGTTGAAGCGCTGAACCATGACTCGAAAGCAAATCGTCGTGCTTGGCGCCGGCCCGATGGGCCTGATGGCGGCCATCGAATTGCTCAGACTCGGCCACGAGGTCGACATCTACGAGCGCGACGACCGCATCGGCGGCATGTCGGCCAGCTTCGATTTCGCCGGCCTGAAGATCGAGCGCTACTACCACTTCATCTGCAAGACCGACTTTCCCTACTTCGACCTGCTGGCCGAACTCGGCCTGTCCGACAAGTTGCGCTGGGCCGACACGCGCATGGGCTATTACTTCAACGGCCAGTTGTACAAGTGGGGCACGCCGTTCGCGTTGCTCGCTTTTCCCAAGCTCGGACTCGTGGCGAAGTTCCGCTATGCCCTGCAGGTACTGCGCACCAAGGCCGTCAAGGACTGGACCGCCCTGGACAACGTCAACGCCACCGCCTGGCTGCGCAAGTGGCTGGGCAAGGCCGGCTACGAGACGCTCTGGCGCCGCACGTTCGAACTCAAGTTCTTCGAATACACCGAGAACCTGTCGGCGGCCTGGATCGGCACTCGCATCAAACGCATCGCCCTGTCGCGCCGCAACCTGTTCCAGGAAAGCCTCGGCCACCTCGAGGGTGGCTCGGACACGCTGCTGGCCGAACTCGAACGGGTGATCCTGGAACGCGGCGGCCGCATCCACCTGCGCGCCGGCATCGACAAGGTGCTGGTCGAGGACGGCCGAGTCGCCGGCATTCGCGTCGGCGAGCGCGACCTGCCCTGCGACGCCGTCGTGTCGACCGCGCCGATCCAGTACGTGCCGCGGCTGGCGCCGGACCTGCCGGCGGAATTCGTCGCCAATATCGCCGCCATCGAAAACATCCCGGTCGCCTGCGTGATCCTCAAGCTCAGGCACGCGATCAGCGAAAACTTCTGGATGAACATCAGCGATCCCGGCATCGATATCCCGGGCGTGATCGAGTACAGCAACCTCAACCCGGGCACGCGCGAGGGCGAGCACATCCTGTACGCGCCCTTCTACATGCCCAAGACGCATCCGAAATGGGCGCACAGCAACGACCAGTTGATCGACGAAGTCATCGGCTACCTCGCGCGCCTCAATCCGGACTTCCGCCCGGACTGGGTGCTGGCGCGGCATTGCCACCGCTACGATTTCGCGCAGACCATCTGCCCGCCCGGCTTCTACGCGCAACTGCCACCGATGAAGACGCCGATTGACGGCCTGTTCATGGCCGACACCGCCTACTACTACCCGGAAGATCGCTCGATTTCGGAAAGCGTGGCTGCTGCCAAGCGGCTGGTGCGCGTGGTCGCCAACAACCTCGCCTGAAGCCATGTCCAGTCTGCGCACATTGATCGACAAGCACCTTCGCCGCGCACTGGTGACTGCCCTCGCGCTCTTGGCCTTGCTCAGCCTGGCGATCGCGATCTACCCTGAGCCGCTGGCGCGACCGGTGGTTCCCGCGAGCGGCCTGGTGATCGATAGCGGCTTCATCCACAACGACCTGCCCAAGGATTACGAACTTCGTCGCAGCATTCTCACGTCTTCGCAGTTGGCGATCTGGCGCTCGTGGACGCCGGAGCACGGCGCGGTGCCGGCCGACGCCCACAGCCTGCCCTTCCACATGCCGGCCTACCTCGTGGTTCCCTATACGGGTTTCGCCGGCGACCCGGGGCTGCGCATCTACGTCGAGTGCATCGCCAATGGCGCGACGCTGGCAGTCGCCAACGCGCGCACCAACACCCAATGGAGCGAGGCGATGGTGGTGCGTCCGCACGGCTGGTGCGCGGGCGACGCGCGCCTGCGCGTGCACAGCGACAGCCACGACAAGTACATCGGCTTCGGCACGCCGTTCCGGATTTCCACGATCGCCTACCTGAAGTCGCAGTTCCTGGGCCTGTTCGCGTTCTACCTGGTCCTGTTCGCCGCCGTGGCCGGGCTCTGCCTCGCCGCATCCGCCGCGGCGACCCGCTGGTGGCCGCGCAGCGATCCGCTGGCCGCGGGATTCATTGGCATGGGCATCGGCGGCTACGCGATGTTCTTCGCTTTCTACGATTCGCACTTCGTCGGCAAGCGTGTCGCCTACTTGTTGCTGTTGCTGGCACTGGCCGGTTACTGGCGTTGGATGAAGGCGGCCAGCGATGGCGAATGGGCCAAGACCTGGCGCGCCCCGCTCTTCGCGTGGTTCCTGGTTTCGCTGGCCTACGCGCTGCTGCTGTTCAGCGCCGACAATGGCGCCGGCGCCTGGCTGGCCAATGCCCGGTTCGCGCCGGTGCGTTGGTCCACCGATAACCAGTTGCCGATGCTGATCGCCGAATACCTGACGCGCTTCGACCTGGCCAAGCTCGACCTCGGCGTCTGGCAGGTGTCGGATCGCACGCCCCTGAGCTACGGCCTGCACGCCTGGCTGCGCATTCCCACCTTGTGGATCGCCCGCGGCAACGATGGCGCGCACCTCGCGCCGCAGGTCCACGCCCTGATCGGCATCCTGCTCAACACCGCATGGGTACCGGTGCTCACGCACATTTTGCGACGCCTGCAACTGTCGCCCCGGACCACCGCCATCGCCCTCGCCACGGCGGCGCTGCTGCCCTTCTGCCTGTTCAATTCCATTTATGCCTGGCCGAAGTTGCTGGGCGGCGCCTTTGGCTTGCTGGCGCTGTGGCTGCTGGTGGTCGAACGACGCGAACCGGGCGAGGGGTCGGGCACGACGCGATGGCTGCTGGCGTCGCTGCTATCCGCGCTCGCCCTGCTCTCGCACGGCGGCACGGTGTTCGGCCTCCTCGCCATGCTCGCGCTTGCCTTCGTCCTCGTCCCGTGGCCGCGAATTCGCACGCTGCTCGGGTCGGGGATCGCGGGGGTCGCGCTGTTGGTCCCATGGCTGCTTTGGCAACGAATGGTGCAGCCGCACGGCAACGCCTTGATGAAGTCGGTGTTTGCCGGCACTTACGGCTTCGACGAGCGCAATGTCGGCGTGCTCGACACCATCGCCCGCAGCTATGGCGCGATCGGATTCTCCGATTGGTGGGGCATGAAGCTCGACGCGCTGAAATCCCTGTCGTTGCCGGCCAACGCCAAAACCTGCGCGATGGGCGAGATGGCCGACAGCGTGAATGCCCTTGGCCATTGGCGCATCGTCGATTTCATTTCGCTGGCGCCATCGATCAAGTTCCTGTGGCTGGGCCTGCTCGCATTCGCCACGGCAACGGCGGCGCGACGCGCCCTGCCCGCCTGGCGTCCGGCCTGCCTCCTGCTCGGCGCTGGCGCGCTGGGAGTGGCCGCGGATGCGCTGCTCGCCTGGGATTGCCAGGTCATCCACACGCAGTCCTACCAATCGATCCTGGCGATCGTGGCCGGACTCCTGGTGTTGCTTCTCAAGTTTGCCAACCGGCGACTTGGCCTCGGCGTCGCCGCGCTGTCGATCGCCTACGGACTGCTGGTCTGGGTCGTCGACCCCTTGCGGCACGCCATCCGCATCGACCCGCTGGCGCTGTCCCTGCTCGCGCTGCTGGTGCTCGGCGGCCTGTACGCGGGCCGCCGCCTGGCCGATGATCCCGGCGCCCACGAACGATGAGCCGGCGGCAATTCTCGCTGTTCTTCGTCGCCGGCGGGATCGCCGCAGCCGTGAACGTGGGATCGCGCGTGCTGCTCGGCGGCGTGATGCCCTACGCGCTGTCGATCGTGGTCGCCTACCTGTTCGGCATGCTGACCGCATTCACGCTCAATCGTCGCTTCGTGTTCCCGGGCGCGGCCAACCCGCTGCACCACCAGGCGCTGTGGTTCACCCTGATCAACATCGCGGCGCTGGCGCAGACGCTGGCGGTCAGCGTGGTGCTGGCGCGTTGGCTGTTTCCGGCGCTGGGCTGGACCTGGTATCCGGAAACCGTCGCCCACGTCGTCGGCGTGATGGTGCCGATCGTTTCCAGCTACATCGGCCACAAGCGCCTGACTTTCCGCACCTGACGCTGCCCTAGGGCGTGACGACGAGCTGGCGGCCGTTGTCGCAGACGAAGGTCATGCCCTTGTCCTCGAACAGCAGCAGCAGGTGGTAATTGCCCGGCGCCAAGGCCTTGCTCGACACCAGCTGCTCGAAGCCGGAGCGATTGGCCCAGTCGCCGACGTGGAAATAGCCCGGCACATCCGGCCGGTCGTAGCGCCCAGACACGTCCGCATCCCAGGTCTTGGTGCCGTCGGCGGAAATTGCGCGCAGGCGCGCCTCGTCGGGCACAGATTCCGAAGCCTTGCTGTAGAAGAATCCACTGACCAGGAATTCCGCGCCGGCCTTGACCGCGATCGGCTCGGCCGTGAACGGCTTCTTGTCCACCTGCTCGAAGTTGCAGGATGCCACCGGACTCAATACATCCGGCGTGGTGACGACGATGAAGTCGCTGGTGGCGGCCGGCGATTCCGCCGCCGGCGCTTGCGCGCTGAGGACCGGCACCGACGGTTGGTGGCAGGCGGACACGGCCAGCGCGGACGCGATCAGTGCTGCCGTGCGGATGCTCGTCTTCATGGCGTGATCGCGAGCTCCCGGCCCTGGTCGCAGATCCGCGCCTTGTCGCCTTGCACGACGCTGACTTCGAGGCGATAGCGCCCGGGCGCGAGCCCGGACAGCGACACCTTCTGCACGAAGCCCGAGCGCAACGCCCAGGCGCCGAGGTGCAGGTATTCCGGCAATCCCGGTCGGTCGACGCGACCGTCTATCGGCGCTTCCCAGGCCTGCGGATCGGCGAACGAGACCAGACGCAGGCGCAACTGGCCAGGGATGGTCCTGGTTTCGGCGTCGAGCAGGTAACCGGTCAGGGTGAATTCGCCGTCCGGCTTGGCCGCGATCGCCGAGCCCGAGAAATGCTGGTCGTCGATCGCCTCGATGTTGCAAGTCGGGAACGTCTCGTGGCCGATGTCCAGCACCGCCGGCTGCATCTTGGCCGCGGGCACTGCGGCATCCTGTTTCGCGGGCGCATTGCCGGCGGCCGCTTGCGCGTCGACCGGCATCGGGGTATCCGCGCCGGGATCGACCGGTTTGCAAGCGGCCAGGGCCAGCAGCATGGACGCAACAATCATTGGTAAACGCATGGGTGGTTCCTTATTCGGAAATCTTGAGGTCGCGGCCGTTGTCGCAGGCGTAGTGGCCGCCGTCGCGTTCGTGCACGAGCAGCATTCTAAAAGATCCGGCGGGCAAGGTCGAAACGTCGGCGGTCAACTTGAAGCCCGACAGTTTCAGTGCCGGCGCCGACTTGACCTCGGCGACATCGGCGCGCTCCACGTCCAGGGCCAGGGGCAACTGCCAGGCTCGGTCGGAGCCGATCTGCCGGATCATCAGCACCGGAGCCGTCGGTAATGACTTGCTTTGTTCGTCGCCCATCCAACCGGTCAGCACCATATGGTGGCGGTCGGCTGGCGCGAAGGGCTCCGAGCCCAGCAACTGGTCGTCGATCCGCTCGAGATTGCACATCGCGTCCGGATTGAGTACGCCCCGGTTGGCGGCAGGCGGCATTTCCTGCGCGGCAATGGCGCCGCCGGCGGTTGCAGCCGGTGCCGTCGTCGTCGCGGGGGTCGCAGCGGGCGTCGCTGCTGGCGTTGCGACCGTTTCGGGTGGCATCGAGTTGGGTTCCTGGCAGGCGCCGAGCACCGCGACCATGGCGACGGTCGGCAGCAGCAAGAATGGCGCGCGGAATGGTTGCGTGAGTTTCATCGGTGTTCTCCCATGGCTCGTGCGGTTGATCGACGCTGGTTAACGATAGACGTCGCAATCGGAAATCCGGTAACGTTTCCGACCGGTGATGACCGACGCGACCAGCGCGCGATAGTCGGCC
>JANYBA010000196.1 GCA_025360985.1 Gammaproteobacteria bacterium
GTATTCATCACCAGCGGATCGCCGTATTGCTCCAAGTACCGCTCTGCAGCGCGAGTGATTTCTGGGGCAGCTTTCGTTTCTACAATCATCGTTTCTGCGCTCATTTTGACCTCGTTCTCTCGTCGCGGCTATCGCCGCCGCCTACGAGCGCGAGCAATCGCCCGCGGCCAGGGACGCCATCGCCCAGTTCCTTATCAACTCGCGCATGTGCGCGGAGGGCCACCGGCCGCTCTGCCAGGACACCGGTATCGTCACGATATTTCTGAAGATCGGCATGGACGTGCGCTGGGACGATGCGACCATGAGCGTCGAAGACATGGCCAACGAAGGCGTGCGCCGCGCCTACAACCACCCGGACAACAGACTGCGTGCTTCGGTGCTGGCCGATCCGGCCGGCAAACGCACAAACACGAAGGACAACACGCCGGCCGTGGTCAACATGACCGTCGTCCCGGGCGGCAACGTCGACGTGATCGTCGCGGCCAAGGGCGGCGGTTCGGAAGCGAAATCCAAGTTCGCGATGCTCAATCCGTCCGACTCGATCGTCGATTGGGTGCTCAAGACCGTGCCGACCATGGGCGCCGGTTGGTGCCCGCCGGGCATGCTCGGCATCGGCATCGGCGGCACCGCCGAAAAGGCGATGCTGCTGGCGAAGGAAGCGCTGATGGAGCCGATCGACATCACCGACCTGCAGGCCCGCGGCGCGAACAACCGCGCCGAGGAATTGCGCATCGAGCTGTACGACAAGGTCAACGCGCTCGGTATCGGCGCCCAGGGCCTGGGCGGGCTGACCACGGTGCTCGACGTCAAGGTCAAGGACTATCCGACCCATGCCGCCAATCTGCCGGTGGCCATGATCCCGAACTGCGCCGCGACGCGCCATGCCCATTTCGTGCTCGACGGTTCCGGCCCGGTCATGCTCGATCCGCCCTCGCTGGAAGACTGGCCGAAGCTGACTTACGACTGTTCGAAGGGTCGGCGCGTGGACCTGGACGCGGTCACGCCGGAACAAGTCGCCAGCTGGAAACCCGGCGAAGTGCTGCTGCTGAATGGCAAGTTGCTGACCGGTCGCGATGCCGCGCACAAACGCATGGTCGAAATGCTCAACCGGGGCGATCCGTTGCCTGTCGATTTCCGCGGTCGCTTCATCTATTACGTCGGACCGGTCGATCCGGTCCGCGACGAAGTCGTTGGCCCGGCCGGTCCGACCACCGCGACGCGCATGGACAAATTCACCGAGCAGGTGCTGGCGCAGACCGGTTTGTTGGGCATGGTCGGCAAGGCCGAGCGCGGCCCGGTCGCGATCGAGGCGATCAGGAAGCACAAGTCGGTGTATCTGATGGCCGTCGGCGGCGCGGCCTACCTGGTGTCGAAAGCCATCAAGGCTTCGCGCGTGGCCGGATTTGCCGACCTCGGCATGGAGGCGATCTACGAATTCACGGTGCAAGACATGCCGGTGACGGTGGCGGTGGATTCCACCGGCGTATCCGTGCACGAGACCGGGCCACGCGAATGGCAGGCGCGGATCGGCAGCATTCCAGTCACGGTGGAGTAGCGCACTGACGGTTCAGGCCCGATCGGGTAGGGTGGTGCGTCAATTCAAAGGAGTCTTGCCATGGTGCTTTGCCCCGTTGCCCTCGCCGTCGGTTGCAAGAAGTGCCCGATCTTCACGGTCTGCCCGGTCAAGGGCATCATTGGCGACCAGCCACCCGCCACCGAAGCGGAACCGCCGGCCAAGCGCAAGCCCGGCAAACGCAAATCACGTCGCTGATAAAACGGAGATTTTTCCATGTCGACCCTTTACACCGCTCCCGGAGCCGCCGGCCTGGTGGTCCATTGGCTGCTGATCGAACTCGGCGTGCCGCACGAACTGAAGCTCCTCGACTTCGAAAAGAAAGAGCAGAAATCACCCGAATACCTCAAGCTCAACCCCGCCGGTGTGGTGCCCACGCTCGTCCTTGATGGCCAGGTGTTGACCGAGGCCGCGGCGATCGTGCTGCAGCTTGCCGACGTGCACGCGGTGGCGGGCTTCGCGCCAGCCATCGGGACGATGGAACGGGCCAACTATTACAAGTGGATGTTCTTCTGCGCCAACACGCTGCAGCCGGCCTTTCGCGCCTGGTGGTACCCGACCGAGCCCGCCGGCGAAGCCAATGTCGACGCGGCGAAGGCTGCCGCACGCACGCGCATCGAAACCGGATTCAGCCAGGTCGACGCCCACCTCGCCACGAACGGCCCCTACCTGTTGGGCGAGAAGATCAGCGCCGTGGACTTCATGTTCACCATGCTGATGCGCTGGTCGCGCGGCATGCCGAAACCGGCCACTGACTGGCCGCAATTGGCTGCATTTGTGGCGCGAATGAAGGCGCGGCCGTCGTTCCGCACACTTTATGAGCGCGAAGGCCTCACTGAGTGGGTGTAAGCAATACCAGAATCTTGCTTGCCGGAGCCTCCGGGCTGGTCGGGAGCCAGATAATCAAGGCATTGCTGGCCGATCCCGGTTTCGCTGGCAAGATCGTGGCGCCGGTACGACGTCCCTTGCTGCAGGCTGATCCAAGGCTCGTGACCCTTCCGCTATCCGCGCCAGAGGAGCAGGTGCCGGCACTGGATGTATTCGTGTCTTGCCTGGGCACGACGCTCAAGATGGCCGGCTCGCGCGAGGGCTTCATCGCAGTTGATCGCGACCTGGTTTTGCAATTGGCGCAACTGGCGCACCAGCATGGCGCGAAGCACGCCATCGTCGTGACGTCGGTCGGTGCCAGTAGGCAATCAGGGAATTTCTATCTGCGGATAAAGGGCGAAGTCGAGGATGCGCTCGAGGCGATGGGGTTCGATCGCCTCGATATCGTCAGGCCGGGTTTGCTGCTCGGCGCTCGTCCGGAACGTCGACCGGCCGAGGCCTTGGCGCAGCGAATTGCGCCATTGCTCAACCCCTTTTTGGTCGGCCGCCTCGGCGCTTACCGGAGCATCAAATCGGAGAAAGTGGCGCGCGCCGTGGCCCGATTGACCGGCGAAAAAGCAAGCGGCCGATTCGTGCATTGTTATGCCGAGCTTATCTCCCAAGCCTAGCTCCAGACCCAATCGATCACGAAGATGGCCAACATTGCGATGGCCAAGGCCAGCTTCAGCGCCATCCCAAGCAGTAAGCCCAACCAGGTTGCGGCGCCGATGGCCGTCGCTTGTTGCCAGGAGTTTCCAAGGCTGATCTCGCCGATCAACGCACCCAGGAAGGGC